>DATHCS010000321.1:0-2216 GCA_035319405.1 Candidatus Dormiibacterota bacterium
GCGTCAGCCGCAGTAGCGGCGGACCACCTCGCTGAGCACCGGCAGTCCCCAGCGCAGGGCGTCGACCGAGACGCGCTCGTCGATGCCGTGGAACCGTTCCAGGAAGGGCTCGTCGGGCGCCAGTCGGAGGGGCGAGAAGCCGTAGGTCGGGATCCCCAGGCGAGTCGTGTGCTTGGCGTCCGTGGCGAAGGGCGCCATGAGCGGCACCGTGATGCCTTCGGGGTCATGCTCGCGCACCACGGCCGCGAGCAGCCCGAGCAGGGGATGGTCGAGCGGCTGCTCCAGGGGTTCGCCGTGGCTGACCAGCTCGACCGAGCAGCGATCCCACAGCTCCGGGCCCACGTGTCGGGCCAGGCGCGCTTCGAGGTCCGCGCCGCTCGTGCCGGGCAGCTGGCGACAGTCGATGACGATCGTGGCGCGCCCCGGCAGCACGTTCTCCTTCACGCCTGTCTCGAGGATCGTGGGGCTCACGCTGTCTCGCATCAGGGCGCGCAGCGCCCGCCGCTCCGGTTCCTGGCAGAGGGCATCGATGGCCGCCTGCGCGGCGCCCTCGTCGCCCTCGAGGATCGTCCGTACCGGCCCGGCCGTGGCCGGCAACTCGCGGGCGACGGCCTCCAGGGCCGTGCGCATCAGTGGCGTCGGCCGCTGGGGCAGGGGCACGGCCAGCCGCTCGACGATGCGGGCGGCCAGGACCGCGGCGCTGTCGTCACGGGGCATCGACGCGTGGCCGGTGGCCCCACGGACGGTCAGGCGCAGCCGGTGGTAGCCCTTCTCGGCCACCTGGAGCGGGTAGAAGCGGCGACCGCCGGCGTGGACGGTCACGCCGCCCGCCTCGGTCAGGCAGGCTTCGGCACGGATCAGGTCGGGCTCGTGCTCCACGAGCCAGCCGATGCCCAGGCTGCCGCCCGACTCCTCGTCCGCCGTGCCGGCGAAGATCAGGTCGCGCCGAAGGCCCGGCACCGGGTCGTGGCCGGGGTCGCGCCCGGCCGAGCGCGCGGCCGCGGCCAGGTCGAGCACGACCTGGAGGGACATCGCGACCATGCCCTTCATGTCCACCGCGCCGCGACCGTAGACGTAGCCGTCCACCAGGGCTCCCCCGAACGGATCCTGGGTCCAGCCTTCGGGTGGCGCCGGCACCACGTCGAGATGCGTAAGAAGCAGGAGAGGACCACCGCCGGTCCCGTCGCCGCGCAGGCGGGCCACCACGTCGCCCCGGCCGGGATACGGCTCGAGCAGTCGCGGCTCCAGGCCGGCCCGACGCAGGACATCGGCCAGGTAGCGCGCGGCGAGGATCTCGTCGCCGGGTGGGTTGACCGTGCGCAGCTGCAGCAGTTGCCGGAGGTGCTGGACGAGGCTTTCCAGTGAGGCGTCGCTCATCGGGCGCTCCAGGCGACCACGCGTGTCACGTCGATGCGGACGAGCGGTCGCGTCTCGAGCGCCTGAGCGCGGTACTGCGGGTAGCGCGCCCGCAGGGCCGCGATGGCGGCGGCCCGCTCGTCGCTGGTGACCGACGGGCTCTCGACCTCCCCGGCGGGCAGGATCCGGGCGTGGCCCTCCAGGCGCAGCCACGCGAGGCGGGTCCAGTCCTCGGCCCAGCGATCGACCAGGACGGCGACGGCCGGGCGTGCGACGAGGTTGCGCACTCGACCGAGCCGCATGGGGTCCGTCCCCTGCTTGGGCTTCTCGTCGATCGGCGTGTACAGCACGAGCGATGCTCCCACGTGCGTCGCGCGCGCGATGCCGTAGCAGATGGGCACGAGCTCCGCCCGTCCGTCGGCGGCGACGGTCGCCAGCACCGCGCGGCGCGCCTCGTCCAGGAGCGTCCGCTGGGCCGTCGTGAGGCGCACGCGTCCTCAGGCGCCGCGCGGCCGCGTGACCGCGCCCTCGCTGGCCGAGCTCACGAGGGCGGCGTACTTGGCGAACACCCCGCTCGGGTAGCGCGGGCTGGGCGGCCGCCAGGCGCCGCGCCGCCGCTCGACCTCCGCCGCGTCGACCTCGAGATCCAGGCGCTTGGCCTCCACGTCGACGACGATCGGGTCCCCCTCCGCGACGAGCGCGATCGGTCCGCCCAGCGCCGCCTCGGGAGCCACGTGGCCGATCATCAGGCCGTGCGTCCCGCCGCTGAAGCGGCCGTCGGTGAGGAGCGCGACGGACTCGCCCAGCCCCTCGCCGACGAGGGCGGCGGTGACGCTCAGCATCTCCTGCATGCCCGGTCC
>DATHCS010000322.1:0-4222 GCA_035319405.1 Candidatus Dormiibacterota bacterium
CGCAGGCCGGACAGCGCCGCGCCAGCGGCGCCGATGCGCCGCAGTGATGGCAACGCAGGACGCGCCCGGCCGCGTGGTAGACGAGGGGCCGCTCGCACTCGGGGCAGACCTGCACGTAGCCGCAGTCGCGGCAGAGCACCAGCGAGGCGCTGCCGCGCCGGTTGAGGACAAGGATGGCGCGCTCGCCCGCCGTCAGATCCAGGTCCGCCAGCGATGCCGCCAGCGAACGCGACAGCATTGAGCGGTTGCCGGCAGCCAGCTCCGCCCGCAGGTCGACCAGCTCGACCGTCGGCGCCCGGCCGGCGACCCGATCGCGGAGCTCCAGGTGGCCAAGCAACCCCGCCCGAGCCTGGGCCCACGTGACGACGTCCGGGGTGGCGCTGCCCAGGATCACCGGCGCCCCGGCCAGGCGGCCCAGCTCGATGGCCGCGTCGCGGGCCTGGAAGCGCGGCGTCCGGTCCGCCTTGTAGGCCGGGTCGTGCTCCTCGTCGACGACGATGAGGCCGGGATCGGCGAGCGGCGCCAGCACGGCGGTGCGCGTGCCGAGCACGACGCGCACCTCGCCACGGCGGATACGACGCCATTCGTCGGCCCGCTCGCCCTCGCCCAGCGCCCCGTGCAGCAGGGCGACCGGTTCCCCCAGCTCCGTTCGCAGCCGGTCGAGGAGCGGTGCGGCGAGGGCGATCTCGGGGACCAGCACCAGCACCCCTCGTTCCGCCTCCAGCGCGATGCGGGCGGCGGCCGCGTAGACGGCCGTCTTGCCGGCGGCGGTCGCCCCCTCCAGCAGGAAGGCCCGTCCCTCCCGGGCCGCGATGGCGGCCTCGATCGCCGCCACGGCCGCCTGCTGCTCGGCGCTGAGGGTCGTACCGACCGGCCGGGCACGCGTCGCCCGGACCCCGCGCGCGGCGAGCGGTCGTCGCTCCAGCGGCTCGGTGGCCAGGTCGATGAGCCCGCGACGGGCCAGGCTGGTCAGCGCCCCGCCACCATGCCTGCCGGCCAGCTCCGCCGCCGGTAGTCCCTGTTCGAGCGCTGCCCCGAGGTCGTTGGGGCCACGTTCGAGCGCCTGCAGCTCGGCCAGGACGGACCGCTGGCGCGGGCCCAGGCGCAGATCCGGCAACTCGGGAGACGCGGCACGGCCCGCGTCTGTCAGCCGCGCCCAGCGTATCAGCCGCGGCCGGGCCTCGGCCGGACGGATCGCCCAGACCAGCTCGAGCCGCCCGGCGGCAGCCTCGGTCCGCAGGGCCCGCAGCAGCGCCGCCCGTCCCCCGTCGGTCGGCAGGGCTCGCACCGGCATCCCCCCCTCCCCCGCCGCCTGCAGGGCGGACGCGACCGCGTCGGGCAGCCGAGGTGGCAAGGCCGCGGGCCGCGCGGTCGCCCGCAGCTCCACCCGCTCGAGGAGGCCGGGCGGCAACATGGCCCGCACCACGAGGGCCGCCGGGGCGAGGTAGTGGCCCGTCATCCAGCGGGCCAGGGCGAGGGGCACCGGCGGCAGCACCGGGCCGTCGCTGCGCACGCGCTCCAGGAGCGGCTTCAACTCCACATCGGCCGGCGCCTCGGCCTCCGCGAGGACGATGCCGAGCGCCTGGCGCCGTCCGAACTCGACCACCACGACCTCGCCCGGCACGACGTCGGCCAGCCCCGTCGGAACGCGATAGGTGTACGTGCGCCCGGCGGCACCTCCGGCCGCATCGATCGCGACCTCGACGCAGCCCGTGGCGGCCACGACGCCTAGAGCCGGATTCGGCGGTCCGCGTTCAGCGCCCGCTCGGAAGCGATGATCTCTTCGATGCGACGCGCCGTGGCCTCGACCTGGCCGGTTTCGTTGACCACCACGTAGTCGTAGTCGTCCTGGCGCGCCAGCTCGATGGCCGCGTTGCGCTGGCGCACCTCGAGCTCGTCCGCCGTCTCGGTCGCGCGGCTGCGCAGGCGGCTGAAGAGCGCCTCGAGCGACGGCGGCACGAGGAAGATCAGCAGCGCCTCGGGCACCGCACCCTTGACCGCCGCCGCACCCTGCACGTCGATCTTGAGGATCACCGTCCGACCAACGGCGAGGCCCCGGCGCACCCCGGAGCGCGGCGTGCCGTACCAGTTGCCGTGGACCTCGGCCCACTCGAGCAGCTCCCCGCGCGATCGGAGGTCCTGGAAGTCCGTCTCGCTCAGGAAGTGGTAGTCCCGTCCCTCGACTTCGCCACGCCGCCTGGCCCGGGTCGTGCAGGTGACCACGTACTCGTAGTCCGCATCGGGGTGGCGCGCTCGCAGCGCCTCGATGATGGTGTCCTTGCCCACGCCCGAGGGGCCCGAGATGATCACCAGCAGTCCGCCCCGCGCGGCGCCCGTCGCCCCCGTCGCCGACCCGGCCACCCGCCGCGCCTCCGTCACTCCACGACGCCGGCGCTGGCGCGGCGCAGCTCGCCCAGCACCCCCTCCAGCTCGTCGGGCAGGTCGGCCGTGACGCGGACCAGGTGGCCGTCGCCGGGGGCGGTGAATTCCAGGCGCCAGGCGTGCAGGAAGAGGCGGGCCAGCCCGGGCGGTCCGCGGCGGGCGCGGCCGCCGGCGTAGACCGGATCGCCGGCCACGGGATGACCGATGGCCGCCAGGTGCACCCGGATCTGGTGCGTGCGCCCGGTGATCAGGTCGACCTCCAGGAGCGTCCAGCCGTCGAACCGCTCTCGAACGCGGTAGCCGGTCGTCGCGGCCCGACCGCTGGCCACGACGGCCATGCGCGTGCGGTGGGCGGGGTCCCGTCCCACCGGCGCCTCGATGCGGCCGCTGCCGGCCGCCACGGACCCGGCGACCAGCGCGAGATAGGTCTTCTTGACACGGCGGGCCTTGAGCTGCGCACTGAGCGAGGCCTGCGCGGCATCGTTCTTGGCCACTATCAGCAGGCCGCTCGTGTCGCGATCGAGACGGTGGACGATGCCCGGCCGCGCGACGCCGGCGATGCCGCCGTAGGTCGCACCTGGGAGCGCCACGAGGGCGTTCACGAGCGTGCCGTGCGCGTGACCGGGCGCCGGGTGGGTGACCAGCCCGGCGGGCTTGTCCACCACCAGCAGGTCGTCGTCCTCGTAGACCACGCGCAGCGGCAGTGGCTCAGCCGTGATCGCCGGCTCCTCCGGCTCGGGCACCTCGAAGCTGAGGTGGGCCCCTGCCGGCAGGACGGCGTTCGCCTTCACCGGTCGCCCCTCGAGGGTCAGGTGCCCGGCCGCGATGAGCCGCTGGACGTGGCTGCGGCTGAGCCCGGAAACGTCGGCCACGAACCGGTCGGCGCGCGTGCCCGAGGCCCCCGGCGGCACATCCAGGCTCATGCGCTGCGGCACTACGCGGTCCGTTCGAGGCGATCGCCGAAGAGGGCGATGGCGACCAGGCCGACGATGGCGATGCTCAGGGCGGCGTCGGCGACGTTGAAGGTGTACCAGCGGGTCTGGCCGATGCCCGTGTCCACGAAGTCGATGACATAGCCGAAACGAAGGCGGTCGATGAAGTTGCCGAGCGCCCCGCCGAGGAGCAGCCCCAGGCAGAGCATCAGCAGCGTCGGGCCGCTGCGCGCCACGCGCGACGCGTAGGCCACGATGAGGGCGATGACGGCGATGCTGGCCACGGCCAGGATCGGCGCGCTCGCCCCGAACAGCCCGAAGATGCCGCCGTCGTTGTGGATGATCGCGATCCGCACGAAGTCGCCGAGGATCGGCGTCGGCGGATCGAGGCCTGGCACCGGCACGGACGTCCAGGCCGGCTGGAAGTTGGCCACCACCCAGGCCTTGGTCAGCTGATCGAGGGCGATCACCGCGAGCGCGACCGCCGCGAACAGCAGCCACCGCCGCACCGTGGCATCGCGGGTGGCGACCGCCGGCTGCACCACCTCGGCGTCAGCCATCGGTCCGCTCCAGGCGCACGGTCAGCCGGCCCGACGACAGCTGCACCGTTTCCTGGGCGATGACGGTCGGCCGCGCCGAGCTCGAGCGGACCACCTCGACCCGGTCGGCAAGGATGTCGGCGGCGAGCGCCGCGAGGTGCGGCCGCAGGCGCGCCTCGGCCTCCGGATCGGCCTCGATCACCAGCCCGATCCGGGCGTCCCTGGCCAGGCCGGCCTGCTTGCGCAGCTCCTGCACGGCGCGGGCCAGCTCCCGCGCGTCGCCCTCCGCGAGGAGCTCGGGGCTGAGCGTCGTGTCGATCACCACCACGATGCCCTCGTCATGCGCCACCGCGGTGCCAGGGCGCGGCG
>DATHCS010000323.1:0-2291 GCA_035319405.1 Candidatus Dormiibacterota bacterium
CCTGCCTGCGCGCGCTCGGGGTGACGGTCGAGCCGGCCCTCGAGGCCGGCCAAACGCCCTCCGCCATGGGCCCAGGCGGGCTCGCCGGAGCGATCGACTGGATCGTCCGTTCCCCGGGCTGGCTGGGCTGGCGGGCACCCGACGGCCCGCTCGACTGCGGCAACTCGGGCACCACAATGCGGCTGCTGGCCGGGCTGCTGGCCGGAAGCCACGTCGCGGCCGAGCTCGACGGCGACGCGTCGCTGCGGACGCGGCCGATGCGCCGGATCGTCGAGCCGCTGCGCGCCATGGGGGCGAGCGTCGAGGCCGGCGGTAGCGACGATCGTCCGCCGCTGCGGGTGCGCGGTCGGCGACCGCTCGATGCCCTCGACTGGACCACCGTCGTGCCCAGCGCCCAGGTCAAATCGGCGATCCTGCTCGCAGGGCTCGCCGCCGCAGGGACGACGACCGTGCGGGAGGCCGTGCAGACGCGCGACCACACCGAGCGCATGCTGCGGGCGCGCGGTGTCGCGGTCGAGAGCGGTCAAGACCGCGACGGCACGTCGTGGGCAGTGAGCGTGGAGGGTCCGACCCAGGTGCCGCCGCTCGACGAGACCATCCCCGGGGACTTCTCAGCGGCCGCGTTCTGGCTGGTCGCCGGCGCGGCCCACCCGGACGCGGAGCTGCGCCTGCGTGCGGTGGGCTTGAATCCGACCCGCCGCGCGGCCCTCGACCTGCTGCGCGCGATGGGCGCCGTCGTGGAGGAGCAGCCCGATGCTCCGGCCGCAACGCCGAGCGGCGAGGCCGGCGAGCCGCGGGCGGACCTCGTCGTGCGCTCCAGCGCGCTCGCGGCGATCGAGCTCGGGCCGGCCGACGTGGCGCGCGCGATCGACGAGATCCCGGCGCTCGCCCTGGCGGCGGCCTGTGCGCGCGGCCGCACGATCATCCGCGGCGCCGGGGAGTTGCGCCACAAGGAGAGCGACCGGCTCGTCGGCATCGTAGAGGGCCTCTCCGCGCTCGGCGCGCGTGTCGAGCTGGAGGGCGACGACCTGCGGATCGAGGGCGGTGCCGGGCGGGAGGCCCATGGGCTGCGAGGCGGCCCTGTGGCGAGCCACGCCGACCACCGCCTGGCCATGACCTTCGCCATCGCCGGGCTGATCGCCACCGGCGACACCTCGCTCGGGGGAGCGGCCGCCGCGGCCGTCTCGTACCCGGGCTTCTTCGACGACCTGGAAAGGGTGCGCCAATGACCAAGCGAGTCGTCCTCATCGGCCATCCCGTCGGGCACTCGGCCTCTGCGGCGATGCAGCAGGCCGCCTTCGATGCGCAGGGCATCGACGCCCGCTATGACGTGCTCGACGTGGTCCCCATGGAGCTCGCCGCGGCCATCGAAGGGCTGCGCCGCGACGACGTGCTGGGCGCGAACGTGACGATCCCGCACAAGGAGCGGACGGTGCCGCTGATGGATCGCGTCACCGAGGAGGCGCACGCGACGGGGGCCGTCAACACGGTGACCCGCGAGGGCAAGCGCATGGTCGGCCACAACACGGACGTGGCGGCCTTCCGGGTCGCCCTGGACCGTCTCGTCGGCCGCCAGAAGATGCCGCGCCAGGCCGTCGTCCTGGGCGCCGGTGGTGGGGCCCGCGCCGTCGTGCACGGCCTCGTCACGGAGGGCTTCCAGCGGGTGATCATCTTCAACCGGCACCTCCACCGGGCGGAGAACCTGGTGCGCTTCTTCGCGCGTGGCGCGGCCCACATGGAGCTCAAGGCGATGCCCTGGCACGAGTCGGTCATCGAGGCCGAGCTGGCCAAGACGAAGGTGCTGGTCAACGCGTCCGCGGTCGGCCTCGTCTCGGACGAGACGCCGATCCCTGCCGAGCTGCTGCCGCCGGACCTGCTGGTGCTCGACCTGGTCTACCGCCCGCGCGAGACGCGCCTGCTGCGCGAGGCCCGCGCGGCGGGCGCGGCCGCGGTGCAGAACGGCGAGACGATGCTCCTGCACCAGGGCGCCGCGGCGTTCGAGCTGTGGACCGGCCAGTCGGCGCCCCTGGAGCTGATGCGCGAGCGACTGGAGGCGGAGCTCGGCGCGGAGGTCGAGGCGGGCGAGTCCGAGGCGGCCACGACCGCTGACGCGCCGGTCTGAGCCGCAGTCGATGGGCTTCCGTTTCCTGACCGCGGGGGAGTCGCACGGGCAGGCGCTCGGCGTCATCCTGGAGGGCCTGCCCGCGGGCATCCCGGTCTCCGGCGAGGCGATCGCCATGGACCTCGGGCGCCGACAGCGCGGCCACGGTCGCGGCGCGCGCATGGCGATC
>DATHCS010000324.1:0-2878 GCA_035319405.1 Candidatus Dormiibacterota bacterium
GGCGTAATGCTATGGGCAGCAGCGCGTCAGCGCCCGCGGGCCGTGTTGGGACGCGCGGGATCGGGTCGAACCAGTGGACGCTTCGTCTAGCATGCCGATCGTGCGTCCGCGCCCACGGCCCCGCGTCATGCGGCTGGCCCTGCTGATCGCGATCGTCGCGCTGGCGACCTCGACCGCCCCGGCGTCAGGGACGACGGCGCCGAGGACGGTGCTGGCGCCGATCGCGGAACGCCAGCTGGTCGACCTCCCCCTGGCGGAGCGCGCCTTCTCGGGGCAGCCGATCGCACCCCTCAAGCCCGACTTCCCGGCTGACAAGGATGGGGTCCCCATCTACGTGCGCAACGGACGCGTCGAGACCCATCCCGTCGTGCTGGCGTCACAGGGCCTGCGCGCGCTCGACAGCTACCTGCAGACGGGCAGCGCTGCGTACCTCACGCGGGCCGGGGCCATCGCCTCGCGCCTCCGGGCCGTCGGTCGGCCCTACGGCGACGGCCTCTTCCTGCCCTACTCGTTCGACTTCCGGCTGCACGGCACCTCGGCGGACCTGCTGCATGCGCCGTGGTACTCGGGCATGGCCCAGGGCATGGCCCTGGCGCTGTTCGTGCGCCTCGCCGCGGTCACCGACGACGCCACCTACCTGGGCACGGCCACTCGGCTCTTCGCGGCGATGGCGGTGCTCGGCCCGCGCGCGGGTCCGTGGGTGAGCCGGACCGATGCGGACGGGTACCTGTGGATCGAGGAGTACCCATCGAGCCACCCCGACCAGACGCTCAACGGGTTCAACTTCGCCATCTTCGGGCTCTACGACTACGTGCTGGCGACGGGCGACCCGGCGGCGCACTCGATCCTGATCGCAGCGTTGGCCACCGTCGAGCACTACCTCGTGCGATTCCGCAATCCCGGCGGGCTGAGCTTCTACTGCCTGGCCCACCACGTCACGTCGCAGACGTACCACGACATCCACATCCGGCAGCTGCGCCTGCTCGCTCGCATGACCGGCGATCGCTACTTCCAGCAGATGGCGGACGTGTTCTTCGCCGATCACGCCTGAGGTCAGCCGCCGCGGGCTTCCTCGAAGGCGGCCTCGAAGCCGCGCAGCCCGCGCTCGACCATCTCGTCCGACGCTGTGAGGCTGATGCGGAACCAGCCGGGCACCTCGACGATGGTGCCGGGCAGGACGAGCACGCCGTGACGTGCCAGGACGTCCGCATAGGCCACGTCGTCGGCGATCGGCGCGCGGGCCATGACGTAGAAGGTGCCCTCCGGCCACGAGGTCTCGTGTCCGATCGCCCGGAGGGCTGGGACCAGCCGGTCGCGACGTCGTTCCAGCGCGCCGATGTCGATGCTGAGCAGCTCGAGGTCCTCGATAGCGTGCTGCAGCAGCGCGTTGGGGAAGGCATAGCCGGTGGCCAGCTGGGCCAGCAGGATCGCCTCCCGCATCGCCTCGCGGCCCGGCATGGTGGGCGGGGCCGTGACGTAGCCGATGCGCATGCCCGGCGCCAGGAGGGTCTTGCCGTACGAGTACGTGATGAGCGTGTCGGGGTAGACCTCGGCCGGGCTGTGCGCGAAGCGGCCGTCGAAGACGATGCGGTTGTAGGGCTCGTCGGAGATGAGGTAGATCGGACGGCCGAACCGCTCGGCGGCCGCCTCGAGGGTCCCCGCGAGCGCGCGGAAGGTGGCCAAGTCGTGCACCCGGCCGCTCGGGTTGTGAGGGCTGTTCACGAGGACGGCCCGCGTCCGCGGGGTGATCGCGGCCTCGATGGCGGCCGGCTCGATGTCGAAGGCGGGCGGCTGCAGGCGCACGCGGACCGGCTCGCCGCCGGCCGCGAGGATGAGCAGCTCGTAGAAGAACCAGGGCGGGGAAAGGAAGACGACCTCGTCGCCCGGCTCGACGAGAGCGCGCAGTGTCACGGCAAGGGCGGCGAAGCCCCCGTTCGTCATGGCCACGTCCGCCGGATCCCAGTCCAGCCCGCTGCGCTCGCGAAGCGTCCTCGCCACGGCGGCCTGCGAGCGGGGCTCACTGAGCTTGTAGGCGAACCAGTCCTTGTCCTGCGGCGTCAGGTGCGTCCGCAGCGCGTCGACGTAGCCCGGCAGCGGCATCTCCTGCGGGTTGCCGACGGCGAAGTTGGCGACGGCCGGATCGGCGCCGTAGCGCGCGAACGGGCCGCCGAAGAACGCCAGGAACGGGGCGACGCTCGCCCGCAGCCGATCATGGAGTCGCACGTCCGTGGCCATCGCTGCCTCACCTCCGAGGCCGGCATGCTACCGCAGCACCTTGAGCGGCGGGCATCCATCACCTCGCCGCCGCATCTTCACAACGGCTCCACACGCCGCCGCCACGATGCGCGGCGTCGGGCACGGACAAGGTCCCACCGGGGACCCCCGACAAGGGAGTTCCACGCATGTTCGGACGCACGCTTCTGCGCGTCCTTGCCGTTCTGCTCTTGGCCGGCGTCCTGCTGGCCCTGAGCGCGGGCATCTACACGGCCGGCCTCAACGCCGGTGCGGCCTCGGCCGGGGCATCCGGCACCGTCGTCGCCCCGGTCCACGTCGTGACCTACGGGTGGTGGGGCTTCGGGGGCGCCGTCTTCGCCTTCTTCGGGTTCCTCCTGTTCGGGCTCCTGCTGTTCGGCCTGCTGCGGCTGGCCTTCGGGGGCGGGCGCGGGCGGCACGGCCGCGACTGGGGCTACGGCTGGGGACCCTACCGGGGCCCCTGGGGCGCCCCTGCGCCGGGCCAAGGCGGGGACCGCCCGCAGCACCCGGCCGAGGCCATGCTCGACGCGTGGCACCGCCGCGCGCATGCCGAGCCGCCCGGGACGGGCAACGATCCCGACCAGGGGCGGCCGCCGGCCTAGCCCAGCGGATCCAGCGACACGCG
>DATHCS010000325.1:0-3263 GCA_035319405.1 Candidatus Dormiibacterota bacterium
CACCCCAGCGTCGGCGCGTACCGCAACCTCGGCCTCTTCGGCATCCTCGACCTCGTGCGCGCGCGCGAGCCGTTCACGCCCCTGACGCCCTTCAACGGCACGTCCGACGAGATGAAGGCGGTCGGCAAGTACCTGCGCGAGCACGGCCTGTACACGATGATCGCCAACAACTCGATCCACACCAACCCGCCGCTGTGCATCACCGAGGAGCAGCTCGGCGAGGGCTTCGCGATCATCGACGAGGCGCTCTCGATCGCCGACCAGGCCGTCACCGGCTGAGGTCCGCCCAGGCCCCGGAGGCGTGACGGCGGCCCGTCCGGCGCGTTAACGTTGCCGGGCATGACGACGCCCGTCCCGGCCTCGGCGCCGGCCCAGGGACCGACGCTCCTCGATGCCGTCCGGCTGCGTCGCCAGGAGGCGGTCACCTCTGGCCTGTCGCGCCGCCGGCGCCTGCTCGCCGTGGCGGTCGCGCTGGTCCTCTTCCTGCTCGCCTGGGAGCTTTTCAAGTGGCTCGGCGGCGACCCGTGGCGGCTGCACGGCACGGTGGCCGGCATCCAGATCGACTACGAGCACGTGCCGCCGTTCCAGTTCGCCCTCGCGTCAGACCTGGCGTTGCCCCACATCTGGTCGATCCTGGGCGCCTTCCCGGCGCCCTACCAGCGGTTCGGCGACCCGACCTGGCTGGTGCTGGTCGGTGCGGCGACGTACACCTTCAAGGAGGCCTTCGTCGGGTTCGTGATCGGGGCAGGGCTGGGTCTGCTGCTGGGCATCTTCTTCGTGCGCTACCGCATCCTCGAGCAGGCCTTCTCGCCGTACGTGGTGGCCTCCCAGGCGGTGCCGCTGATCACGATCGCGCCGATCATCGTCATCTTCTTCGGCAACGCCTGGACGTCCGTCTCGCTCATCGCGGCCTACCTGACGTTCTTCCCGGTGACCGTGGCCGCGATGCGCGGGCTGCGCTCGGCCGACCCGCGCGCCTTCGAGCTGTTCCGCTCCGTGGCCGCCACCGACCGCCAGGTGCTGACCAAGCTGCAGCTGCCGGCGTCCGTGCCCTATCTCTTCGCCGGGTTCCGCATCGCGGCGGCGGCCGCCGTCGTCGGCGCGATCATCGGGGAGCTGCCCAACGGCCTGCCCGACGGGGTGGGTGGCCAGATCCTGCAGGCCAGCCAGTACTACGTCACGGGGCCGGAGCGGCTGTGGGCCTCGATCGTGGTCGCCGCCGCCCTGGGCCTGGTCGCGGTCGGCCTGGTGTGGCTGGCCGAGCGGCTCGTGACACGCGGCCGCTACCGGAGCGCCGAGGTATGAGCGAGCCGGTCGTCGAGGTCCTGAAGGCCTCCAAGACGTTCGGCGCCGGCGAGGGCGCGCTGGCCGCTCTGCAGGAGATCGACCTGACAATCCGGGCCGGCGAATTCGTCTCGCTCATCGGGCCGTCGGGCTGCGGCAAGAGCACGCTGCTGCGCCTGATCGGGGACCTGACCCCCGCCTCGACCGGCGAGGTCCGCCTGAACGGCAAGCCGGCCGCCCAGGCCCGCCGCGCGCGCGAGTACGGCATCGTCTTCCAGGCCCCCGTGCTGATGGAGTGGCGCACCGTGCAGCGCAACGTCGAGCTGCCGCTCGAGATCAGCGGCGTGGCCCGGGCCGAGCGGACGGAACGGGCGACGGCGATGCTGAGGCTGGTCGAGCTCTCCGACTTCGCCGCCAAGTATCCGTGGCAGCTGTCCGGCGGGATGCAGCAGCGCGTGGCCATCGCCCGTGCCCTGGCCATGGATCCGGCCCTGCTGCTCATGGACGAGCCGTTCGGCGCCCTCGACGAGATGACCCGCGAGCGCCTCAACCTCGAGCTGATGGACATCTGGCGGCGCACCCACACCACGGTGGTGTTCGTGACGCACTCCATCCCCGAGGCGGTCTTCCTCTCCTCGCGGGTGGCGGTCATGTCGGCGCGTCCGGGGCGCATCACCCGCCTCATCGACGTCGACCTGCCCCAGCCGCGCGAGGCCGCAACGCGCAACGAGGAGCGCTACTTCGAGCTGGTCACGGCCGTGCGCGAGGCGCTCCACCAGGGCGGCGCGGACGAGGCGACCGCTGCGGCCGAGGGGCTCGGCACGGGCGCCTCGACGGGCGAGGGCGAAGAGGATGCCGCGGCGCGCATCCGCGCGGAGGGCTACGCGTGACGCGGGGCAGCCGCCTGCGCCGGGCGCTGCCGCCGCTGACCGTCTTCCTGGTCGTGCTGCTGCTCTGGGAGTTCGGGCTGGCGGCCCTGAACGTGCAGCAGTTCCTGATGCCGCGGCCGTCGGTGATCGTCGCGGCGCTGGCCGACCAGGCCCACATCCTGTGGGATGCGACGCTCTACACGTTGACTGAGGTGCTCGGCGGACTGCTCATCGGGGGCACGCTGGGCATCCTGGCCGCCTTCGCCGCCGCGCGCTGGCGGCTGGCGAGCGAGGCGCTCGTGCCGATCGGCATCGCCGCGGCCTCGATCCCCATCATCGCCATGGCGCCCATCATCAACGTCTGGTTCACGGCCGACTCGCCGGTCTCGCGGATGGCGGTGGTGACCGTCCTGATCTTCTTCCCGATCATGGTCAACACCATGCGCGGCCTGACGCAGGTCGACCCGGCGGCGCTGGAGCTCATGGCGGCCTGCGCCGCGACCGAGGCGCAGGTGCTGCGCAAGCTGCGCGTGCCCAACTCGCTGCCCTACATCTTCACGGGCCTCAAGGTGGCCACGACGCTGGCGGTCATCGGCGCCATCGTCGGGGAGTACTTCGGCGGCCCGCTGGCCGCGCTCGGCATCTACATCAAGTCGGAGGCGTACCAGTTCCGCTACAACCACGCCTGGGCGGCCATCCTCATCGCCTGCACCCTGGGCATCGGCCTGTACGTGCTGGTGCTGGCGATCGAGCGCGTGGCGATCCCCTGGCACACGTCGAGTCGACAGGAGGTCATCTGAGCCGATGGAGGAGGTGGAACGGCACTGAGGAGGAGGTCGGGGGGATCGGGGGAAGGGATGCAGCTCGTGGACGGAGGGATCGGAAGGATGTTCAAGGCTCGCAAGGCGGCAGGGCTGGCCCTGGCCGGCGCGCTGGTGGCGACGGCGTGTTCGAGCAGTGGCGGCAGCGCCAGCCTGACGGACGTCAAGTTCGTGCTGCAATGGGTGCCCCAGGCGCAGTTCGCGGGGTACTTCGCGGCGCAGGATCAGGGCTACTTCAAGGACGCCGGGCTCAACGTGACGATCGTGCCCGGCGGCCCCGACATCAACC
>DATHCS010000326.1:0-4686 GCA_035319405.1 Candidatus Dormiibacterota bacterium
CCCGGCCCGGCTGGCTGATGGTCGCGCTCGCCACGGTCGCCCTGCTCTTCCTGGGGCTGCCGGTGGTGGCGATCGTGGCCCGAACGATCCTGAGCGGGGCGCTCGGCGAGGCGCTCACCTCCCCGGCGGTCCTCGATGCGCTCGTGCTCAGCCTCGTGACGACCGCCACGAGTCTCGTGCTCACCGTCGTCTTCGGGCTGCCGCTGGCGATCGTCATGGCGAGGGGCCGGCTCCGGGGCTCCACGCTGCTGGAGAGCGTGGTCGACCTGCCCATCGTGCTGCCGCCCTCGGTCGCCGGCCTGGCGCTCCTGCTCGCCTTCGGGCGAGCGGGGCTGCTGGGGGAGCCGCTGGCGGCCCTCGGCATCCACATCCCCTTCACGACGTTCGCCGTGGTGCTCGCACAGACGTTCGTCTCGGCGCCCTTCTTCATCCTCTCCGCGCGGACCGGCATCGCCAGCGTCGACCGCGACGTCGAGGACGCAGCGCGCGTCGACGGGGCCTCGGAGGGGCAGCTGATGCGACGGATCACCCTTCCCCTGGCCGGCGTCGCGTTGACGGCCGGCCTGGTCATGAGCTGGGCCCGGGCCCTCGGGGAGTTCGGCGCCACGATCATGTTCGCCGGCAACGTCGAGGGCCAGACGCAAACGCTGCCGCTGCTCGTATACGGGGAGTTCACGGGAGGCGAGCTGGATCGCTCCATCGCGGCGGCGGCGATCCTCGTGCTCGCCGCGTTCGGCGTGCTCGTCGCCGTGCGCGTGCTGCACTGGAGTCGCGCACTGGAGCTGCGAGGCCTGGGCTGAGCGTCGCGGCGGGACCACCGTCGCGGCCACGCTGATCCCACGTACCATTGCCGCCGCCACGCTTGGCGCGCATCCTCCTCGTGCTCCGGGCCGCACGGCCCAGGACCGGAGGATCCGTCTTCGTGGCTCATGCACTCATCTCGGGCCGGCGTGAGCGACCGCACGTCGCAGCGGTCGCCTGTGCCGCGATCCTGGCGCTGCTCTTCGCCGCGCCCGTCGCCGCGGCCGCCCAGGCGCCCGCCCTCTCCGCGGCGGTCGTCTCCCCGGCGAGCGGCCAGGCCGGTGATGCCTTCACGTTCAGCGTGAGGTATACGAGCGGGGCCGGCGAGCGCGGCCGTGCACCCGCGCTGGTCACGGTATCCCTGGATTCGGCGCGGTACACCATGTCGCAGGTCGACCCGACCGACACCGACTACCTCGACGGCGCGCGCTTCCGCCTCGTCCTCCACCCTGCGGAGGGGACCTACGCCGTCGTCTTCATGGCCATCGACATCAATGGGGGCGTCGCCGCGGCGCTACCGGTGGGCGATCTGGTGGTTGCCGCCAGGCCAGCGCCGACGCCCGAGCCGACCCCGACTCCGACGCCCGGGCCCACGCCGCTGCCGACTCCCCAGCCCACACCCGGGCCCACGCCGAAGCCGCAGCCGACGGGGCAGGCAACGGTGGAGCCGACCACTCCTGCGCCGTCGGCATCGAGCACGGCGGCCGGCGAGCAGCCCACCAGGAGCCCCGACGCGAGCTCCTCCGCCTCCGCGGCGGCGAGCGTGTCCCCGTCGCCCTCGGCGAGCGCCACGGGCACTTTGTCGAGCCCGTCGGCCTCTCCAGCCGCCGGGGCGGGGGCCGTTGCTGCCACCGTTTCCGGCGACGGGGGCGGAGCCTCGCTGGCCTCGCTCATCGGGTCGCTGCCGCCCATCGGGTCGTCAGCCTGGATGGAGCTGATGCTGCGCCAAACGACGCTCGCCACGGGCGTGACCGTGACGATGGCGATGGCGCTCTTCGCCTTCCGGCGGCGCCAGGAGGATGACGAGGGGACGGATCCCGGCGCCGCCGCCCGCTACGAACCGCCCCCGTCGCTAGCCGACCAGTTGGCCGACCATTACGTCACACCGGTCCTGCCCGAGCCGTCCGGGGAGCTGCTCATGCCGCGCTGGCGGCGCCCGTCGTTGCGCGCCGCCCGCGAGGCGAAGAGCGTCGCCGACCCGCTGGTGATCGAAGCGGAGCGCCTCACCTTCGAGCATGGCGCCGTGGCGCCCGAGCCGGACCACGAACGCCGTCGCGTGCGCTACCGCCTGGTGCGCCTTGGTGACGCCCCGGACGAGCTGCTCAGCAACGAGATCGGACGGCTCGACGAGGGCGACGAGGTCGAGCTGCTCGGTCGCTCCGGGGTCTACTGGCGGGTCCGTACGCCCCTCGGACAGGTGGGCTGGGTCCACAAGATGACGCTCGCCGACCGGGTCGCCGAGCCGCCCGCCGAGCAGGCTGCAGGCGAGCCGGACGGTTCCGACGGGGACGGTCTCGCCCAGCGCCTGGTCGAGCGGCAGTTCCAGCTCTAGCTTCGGCGCGTCACCGGCCGCCTGCCCGCGCCCTCGGCGCGCAGCACGAGGATGTGCTGGTGCACGATGTTGGGCACGAACCCGCGCGGGTACCCGTACGGCCTCAGGCGCGTCCCGGCCTGGTACCAGATGAGGTCGCCCTTGGGCACCAGCCCCGCGCGCTCCGCACGGGCGGCGAGGTCGGCGCCGGTGAAGCGGTAGCGCCCCTCCTGATACGCGTCGCGCAGGATCAGCGTGGCGTAGCGACCCGGGCGCAGCACGCGCCCGAGCTGCCCGAGGATCGCCTCCATCCGATCGAGGTACTCCGCATATGACCCGCTGTTGGCGAGGTCCGCCGGTTCCTGGCTGACCATCGCGTAGTCGGTCCGCCGGTTGGCATGCCGCTCGGCCAACGGGCCGCCGGCCATCGTCAGGCGGAGCTGCGGGTTGTAGGGCGGGTCGCTGGCAACGAAGTCGACGGACGCGTCGCCGAGGCCGTCGAGCAGCCGTGTCGCGTCACCCACCTCCAGCCGGCATCCGCTCGGGTCGAAGCTACGCGGCCCGCCTGGATCCGCGGAGCCGAGGTCAGCCAACCGCGGGCCGGCACCGTCCCGTTCGCCCAGCGCCTCCCGGACCACCTGCTCGTAGATGGCGGCCCACCGCGGCTCCAGCTCGAAGCCGAGCGCCCGCCGGGGGGCCCGGCAGATGGCTGCCCCGAGCAGGGTGCCGCCGACGCCCGCGAACGGGTCGAGCACCAGCTCGCCGCCCTTCGTGAAGAACTCGATCAGGCGGGCCATCAGTCGCGGCGGCTTGTTCGCGCCGTGCGCCTTGCGCGCCGCGTGGCCCAGCTCCGAGGGGTAGGCCGTGGTCCACAACGACTTGGTGAAGTAGAGCCACGCTTCCCCGCCCATCTCGTTGAGGGTGTTGTCGGGGTGCACCACCCCGCCCTCCGGGATCCCGTCTCGCCTCGGCATGGACCCAGTATCCAGCACCCCGGCCGTTATCCTGTGGCCATGACGTTCGTCGGGAGGGAACGTGAGCTGGCGCGTCTCGCGGCGGCGCTCGAACGCGCTGCCCGGGGCGACGGTGCCCGGCTCGCCCTGGTCGGCCCCGCCGGTGTGGGGGCGACGCGCCTTTTGACCGAGCTCGCCGAACGGTTGCGCGGGCTGCCCGACGTGGTCGTCGCACGCGGCACGGCCTACGTGCCCCAATCCGGCACGCCGTATGCCGCGCTCGGCGAGGCCCTGGCGGGCGCCCTCGCGACGGTCGCCGACGAGCGGCTCGTGGCCGTCCTCGGGCCCTGGCGGCACGAGCTCGCCGAGCTGGTGCCTGAAGTGCGGGGACGGCTGGCTGCGCTGGGCGTGCCTGACGAGCCACCCTGGACGATCCCGCCTGACCAGCGCGGGGTTCGCGTGGCCGAAGCCGTGCTGGGAGTGCTCGAACGGGTCGCCGGGGACGGCGTGCTGCTGCTGGCGCTGGAGGACCTTCACTGGGCCGATCCCGGCACGCGCCGGTTCGTGGAAACGGTGCTGCGCACACGGCGGCGCCTGCCGCTCTGCCTCGTGGTGACGTACCGGCCCGAGGAGCTGCACCTTCGCCATCCCATGCGCCAGCTCGCGGCAGCCCTCGAAGAAGACCAGGCCGTCGAGCGCATGGAGCTGGCGCCACTGGAGCGGCATCAGCTCGTGGCGATGCTCGAGGACCTGACCGGGGAGCGGCCCTCCGGGGCATTCGTGGCTGCGGTGGTTGCCGGGTCAGGCGGGCTGCCCCTGCTGGCCGAGCAGCTCGTCGCCGCCCAGCGCGCGAATGCCGGCATCCGCCTGTCGGATCCCTTCGAGGAGATCCTGGGGGCGCGCCTGGCGACGCTGTCCGTCGGCGCGGTGCGCTGCCTGCGCCTCCTCGCCGCTGCGCGTCGGCCATTGCCCGCGGCGCTGGTCCGGCGGCTCGAGCTGCGCGGGGGTGGCGTCCCCAGCGCTGCCGTCGACGAGGCCGTCGAGAGCGGCCTGGCATCGCTGGCGCCCGAGTCGCCGCACGGCACGTTGCTGGGCATCCGCCACGAGCGGTATGCGGGGCGATCGAGGAGCTGTCCCTGCCCACCGAGCGACAGCCGGTCCACGAGGCCCTTGCCCGCGCGCTCGACGGACGGCCCGCGGAGCAGGCATGGCACTGGGAGGCGGCGATGCGCTTCACCGCCGCCGCCGAGGCGCACGTGGCCGCCGGCGAGCTGGCCGCGACCATCGAGCCCGGTGGTACCACGCTCCTGCACGAGCAGCGCGCACTGGAGCTGATGGACACGCACGAGGCGCGCGCCGGCTCGACGGCGGTCAGCCTCGCCGAGCTGCTGCGGCGGGCGG
>DATHCS010000327.1:0-6700 GCA_035319405.1 Candidatus Dormiibacterota bacterium
GATGGCTGGGCCGGACGTCGGCCCGCCGCGCCGGGCGGCCGACCGGACACGGCGTCGGCGTCTCCGCCGCTGGGTTCGGCCAGCTCCGCCCGTTCGTCCCACAGCGGGTCGAAGAGCCGGACATCGAACGCGGCCTCCGCGATGTCCAGCGGGCTGGGAGCACTGGCCGAGCCACCCGTCGCCGCCTGCAGCAGGCCTGGCTGCCGGGGGCGCGGGGCCGGGGCAGGATGCCCGTCGGCGCGCCCGATGGCGATGGCCTCGGTCTCGCGGTAGAACCGCGCCGCCGCCTCGTTGAAGAGGCCCGGCCGCCGCGCCATCACCTGGTGATCGCAGCCCGGAGCGATCAGCAGCCGGGCCTGGGGCAGCTGGTGGTAGAGGGCGACCGCGTGCGCCGCGGGCACGAAGACGTCGCGATCCCCGTACGCCAGCAGCGTCGGCACGCGCACGCGCCGCAGGTCGCGCGGCGTCAGCAGCGGCTGGCCCGCGACGTCCTCGGCGATCGCGGGCAGCAGGCGGCGCCACGCGCCCGCGCCCTGACCCGGGCCGTGTCGTCGCTCCAGCTCGTCGGCCCAGTCCCGCTCGTCGCGCTCGACGCGCGCCGGGTCCATCAGGCCTCGCGCGACGCTCGCCCGCGGCTCGCGCTCGACGTCCACGCCGACCAGCACCAGCGTGCGCAGGCGCTCGGGCCGGCGCGTGGCGAACGTGAGGGCGGTCATGCCGCCCAGGCTGAAACCCAGCAGGTGGAAGGTGGCCAGGCCGAGGCCATCCGCGAACGCCTCCAGATCCGCGACGAGCTGCTCGTTCGAGAGGCCCTGTGCGGCGTTCCATCGCGTCCCGCCGTGACCGCGCGCGTCGGGCAGGTAGACCCGGAAGGCTCGGCGTACCGCAGGCAGCTGAGCCGCGAAATCCGCGTCGCCCGTGCTGGTCGCTCCGTGCAGCATGATCAGGGGCGGCCCGGCGCCCTCCACGCGGTAGTGGATGGCCAGCTCCGGCGTGGCGAGGACCGGCACGACGCCCTCAGCCCGCGGGATATCGCTCGTCCGGCTTGCCCAGCAGCTCGGACGTCGCCGCGCGCTCGATGCGCAGGTAGCGGCCGCGGTAGTAGAGGAGCGGGAGGGGGTGCACCTCGCTGAGGCCCAGATCCAGGACGCGCCCCAGGAAGATCGTGTGGTCGCCGGCCGGCAGCGTCCGCTCGACCCGGCACTCGAGGTGGGCGACGCCTGCGGCCAGGATCGGCATGCCCAGCGACCCGCGATCGTAGACCGCCCCGCAGAAGGCGCTGCGGGGCAGGACCGAGGGCGCGCCGGCGAAGCAGTCGGACAGGCCCTGGCTCTCCTCGGCCAGGATGTTCACGGCGAAGCGTCCCACGCGCTCGATGATGGGGTGGATCGAGCGTTCCTGGCCGACGCACACGAGCACCAGCGGCGGATCCAGCGACACCGAGGTGAAGGCGTTGACCGTCGTCCCCCAGGGTTGGTAGCCCTGCGGTCCCTCGATCGCGGTCGTGACGACCGTCACCCCGGTCGCGAAGCGGCCCATGACCTCCCGATAGCCGGACGGGTCGACGTCCGGCGTCCCGGCAGGAGCGGCGTCTGGCGAGACGACCTCGGCCATGCGCGCCAGTCTAGTGGCTGGCCGGGATGGCCCTGCTAGACTCGCCGCACTGGATGGGGCGCCTGGCGCCGCGCTCCACAGCGGAGGGAGAACCGATGACGGACGGCCGCGAGCCCTGGGCGCTCGTCCTCGGCGCCAGCAGCGGCTTCGGCGAGGCCACGGCCCGCGCGCTCGCCGCCGATGGGTACGCGATCGCCGGCGTGCACCTCGACCGGCGCCAGGGGCAGGCGCACGTCGACGAGATCCGGGCGGCCATCACCGCGCTCGGGCGCGAGGCCCGCTTCCGCAACATGAACGCGGCCGACGACGACCAGCGCGCGGCCTTCATCGCCGACCTGGCGGCCCACTTCGCGGAGCGGCGCGGCGGCGGCGCGCGTCCCTACGTGCGGGTCGTCCTCCACTCCCTCGCCTTCGGCACGCTCAAGCCGTTCCTGTCGGACGACCCCGCGGCGGCGATCAGCCGCAAGAACCTCGACATGACCCTGGACGTCATGGCCAACAGCCTCGTCTACTGGGCGCAGGACCTGTGGCGAGCCGGGCTGCTCGAGCGCGGCTCGCACATCTATGCCATGACCAGTGAGGGTTCGACGCGGGTCATCGAGAGCTATGGCGCGGTGAGCGCCGCCAAGTGCGCCCTCGAGTCGCATTGCCGCCAGCTGGCCATGGAGTTCGCCAAGCGCGATGCCGGGGTGTCCGTCAACGCGATCCGGGCCGGCGTGACCGTGACGCCCGCGCTGCTGCAGATCCCCGAGCACGACGCGCTCATCGATCACGCCACCAAGCGCAACCCGAGCGGCCGCATGACGACCGTGCAGGACGTGGCCGACGTGATCGTGCGGCTCTCCCAGGACGGCACCGGCTGGTTGACCGGCAACGTCATCGGGGTGGACGGCGGCGAGTTCATCACCGGCTGACGGGCGGACGGGCATGGACGGCCGGCGGGCTCGGGCCGGCCCCCGGCTGGTCGTGCTGGGCTCGCTCAACGTGGACCTGGTGCTGGCCGGCGTGCCGCTGCCCCGCCCCGGCGAGACCGTCAGCGGCGGCCGCTTCGAGACCCACCACGGCGGCAAGGGCGGCAACGCGGCGGTCGCGGCGGCGCGGGCGCTGCGCGGCGGGCCGCACGAGGGCGCAGTCGCGTTCGTCGGTGCGGTTGGCGCCGACGATCACGGGCGCGCCGCGCTGTCGGCCCTCTCCGACGAGGGCGTCGACGTCCGAATGGCCGCGATCCACCCGGGCGTCGAGAGCGGCGTCGCGCTGATCGTCGTGGCCCCGGACGGGGAGAACCAGATCGCCGTGGCGCCGGGCGCCAACGCCACGCTCACGCCCGCGGAGGCGGAGGCGGCCGCGACCGCCCTCCTCGGTCGAGGTGGCGTGCTGCTGGCCAGCCTCGAAGTGCCCCACGACGCCGTCGAGGCGGCGGCCCGCGCGGCGAGGCGGCTGGGCGCGACGTTCGTGCTCGACCCCGCGCCCGTCGTCCCGGCCACGGCGTCACTCGCGGGCCTCGCCGACGTCATCACGCCCAACGAGGCCGAGCTGGACGAGCTCGGCGGGCTGGCCGAGCTGCGCGCCGCCCACCCCGGCCTGTGCATCGCCGTGACGCGGGGCGCCCGCGGGGCCTACCTGGCGGCATCCGGCGCCAGCCTCGATGAACCGGCCCTGGCGGTACGGGCCGTCGATGCGACCGGAGCCGGCGACACGTTCAGCGGCGTGCTCGCGGCGGCCCTCCTGGAGCAGGCGCCGCTCGCCGCCGCCGTGCATCGGGCGAACGTCGCCGCCGGGCTCTCGGTGAGGTCCGCCGGAGCACGGGAAGGCATGCCCATCCGGGCAGCCATCGATGGGGCCATGTGACCGATGGCTCTCCAGCTCGCATAGCTGGCGGACCTAGGCTGGTGCGGTCATGTTGACGCGACGGCGCTGGTTCTCCGTCCTGCTCGCGATCGCCATCATCGGCCTGGTCGAGCTGATCAGCGACAGCATTCTCGATCCGCTGCTGCCCTTTCCTTGGGACACCGCCGTGGTGATGGCCGTGGTCGGCATCTTCGCCATCACGAGCGCCTGGCTCGCCTTCCGCGGTCTGGACCACCTGACAGCCATCCTCAACGAGCGGAACGCGGAGCTCGAAGCGAGCAACGCCTCGACCCGGGCGCTGCTGCGCGTTTCCCTGGCGCTCTCGACGCTGCCCGAGCTCGAAGCCATCCTGCAGGTGGTGGTCGACAACGCCCGCGCCGTCCTCGACGCGGACGTGGCGCTGCTCCTGCTGAACCGCCCGGACGGAACGTCGCGCCTGGCGGCCCACAGCGGCGATCCTGCCCTGTTCGATCCGCACGGCGGACTACCCGGTCACGACTTCGAGCGCTTCGTCCGTCGCGAGGCGACGACCACGCACCTGGCGGCCCCGGTCCGGCGGGGAGGCTACGCGATCGGGACCCTGGCCGTGGGTTGCCACTCCCAGCGGGCCTGGGCGGTCGACGCGGTCGAGACGCTCGCCTCACTCTCCGGCCAGGCGGCCATCGCCATCGAGAACGACCGACTGCACCGGCAGGCACGGGATCTGGCCATCCGCGACGAACGCGAGCGCATTGCGCGCGAGATGCACGACGGCCTCGCTCAGGTCCTGGGGTACGTCAACACCAAGAGCCAGGCCGCGGAGGAGCTGCTGGCTCGCGGCCGCGTCGACGACGGGCGGGCCCAGCTGACGGAGCTCGCCGCGGCAGCCCGCTCTGTCTACGTCGACGTCCGTGAAGCGATCCTGGGTCTCACCAGCCCCATCCGCCCCGACCTCGGGCTGGTCGAGGCGCTCGAGGCGTACGCGGTCCGCTTCGCCGATGCAGCCAAGATCGCCGTGGTCGTGGAGACGGACGACGCCGCGCGCGATCTGCGTCTCGCGCCGGCGGTGGAGGCGCAGACGTTCCGCATCGTGCAGGAGGCCCTGACGAACGTGCGCAAGCATGCTGCGGCGCGTCGCGCAGCGGTGATCGTCGAGCGCCGCGACGACGAGCTGTGTGTTCGCATCGAGGACGACGGCAAGGGCCTGCAGGGCGGTCCGGAAGCGACCGCAGGCGGCTGGCCGCACTTCGGGCTCCAGTCGATGCGTGACCGGGCCGCCGCCCTCGGCGGGACGATCGAGCTGAGTTCACGTCCCGGTCACGGCACACGCCTTGAGTTCCGCCTCCCGCTCGGGGCAGCCCTCGGGATCGCCTGATGCGGATCCTGCTGGCTGACGATCACGCGCTCTTCCGCGACGGGCTGGCCTCGTTGGTGACGGCCTGGGGCCACCAGGTGGTCGGGCAGGCCGCCGACGGCGCGCAAGCCGTCGCGCTGGCGGCACGCCTCAGGCCCGAGCTGGTGCTGATGGATGTGCGAATGCCGATCCTCTCCGGGGTCGAGGCGACCGCGCGGATCACGTCGGCGCAGCCGGATGTCCACATCGTGATGCTCACCGTCAGCGAGGACGAGGAGGACCTCTTCGGGGCCATCAAGGCCGGCGCCCAGGGCTACCTCCTGAAGAACCTCGAGAGCCGACAGCTGCGCACGATGCTGGAGGCAGTGGGGCGGGGAGAGGCGGCGATCACCCCGGCCACAGCGGCTCGCATCCTCGCCGAGTTCGCCCGTCGAGATCGATCGGGGAACGCCGATCCGGACCGGCTCACCGATCGCGAGCTGGAGGTCCTGCGTCTGGTCACTTCCGGCCGGCGCAACAAGGAGATCGCGGCCCAGCTCGGCATCAGCGAGAACACTGTCAAATACCACCTCCGCCACATCCTCGAGAAGCTGCACGCCCAGAGCCGTACCGAGGTCGCGGCCCGCGCGCTCCGCGAGGGCCTGCTGGGCAGCGAGTGACCAACGTCCCGGGCCATCTGGCAGGGGTGCCCCGCCCGAAGGGATAGGCGGGGCATCCTCCGGCCGCAGGTCGCCGCACGGCCGCCGCCCGGCCACGCTCTCGCAAACGGCGCAGGAGAGGCGACGGCATGGGCTACCGCATCACGATCGAGCGACGTGGCTGCATCAACTGCGGCGTGTGCATGGACGTCTGCCCCGTTCAGGCGCTCGACATGACGCGACCCGACCACTCGGGCGTAGAGGCGGCCGGTACCTCCGGGCGACCGTTCGCCTGGATGATGGAGTACCCCGTCCAGGTCGGCGAGTGCATCGGCTGCGGCATCTGTATCGGCGAGTGCCCCGTCCAGGTGATGGACCTCGACACCGTCGTGGGGGCAACGCCCCTCCTCGCCCGCCAGGGCCCGATCCACCCGCCGGCTGCCGAGCCCGGCTGGATCCCCCTCTCCGAGGCCACGCTTGAGGTGCTCAAGCCCGACCATCCGTCGCCGTTCGAGCCGGGCTATCGCTGGCGGTTCGCCGACCGCGCGCAGCCGTGGCCGGTCTGGAGCGCGCCCGGTGCGGTGGTGCCGACGCCGCAGGCGCCCTGCCAGACGGCGTGTCCGGCCGGCACCGACGCAGGCCGGTATGTGGGCCTCCTCGCCGAGGGGAAGTACGCGGACGCCTACGCCGTCGCGGCCGAAGTGAATCCCTTTCCTTCGGTCTGCGGCTGGATCTGCACCGCACCGTGCGAGGCGGCCTGCCGCCGCGGCACGCTCGACGAGCCGATCGCGATCCGCACGCTCAAGCGCTTCGCCGCCGAGCACGGGCAGCTGCCGCCCGTTCCGCCCCCGACCGTGCAGCGCGAGGAGCGGGTGGCCATCATCGGAGGCGGCCCCGCAGGCATGTCCGCCGCCTACTACCTGGCTCGCCTCGGCTACGCGGCGACCGTCTTCGAGGCCATGCCCGTGCCAGGCGGCATGATGGCGATCGGCATCCCCGAGTACCGCCTGCCGCGCACGGTGCTGCAGGACGAGATCCAGCGCATCGTCGACCTCGGGGTGGCCCTCCGCCTCGACACGGCCATGGGTCGCGACTTCACGCTCAGCGACCTGGAGGCCCAGGGCTACCGCGCCATCTTCCTGGCCACGGGCGCCTCCAAGAGCCGACGCCTCGGCGTGCCCGGCGACGACCTGGCCGGAGTGATCCCGGCGACTCGCTTCCTCAAGGAGGTCAACCTCGGCGAAGGGCCACACCTGCCGGGGTCGGT
>DATHCS010000328.1:0-4641 GCA_035319405.1 Candidatus Dormiibacterota bacterium
GCGTTGGCACGCTGGTGACCCGCGGCGTGCGGGTACGGCACCACCACGAGCGGCAGGCCGACGGCCGTTGCCTCGGCCAGCGTCGATGAGCCGGCACGGCCGACGACGAGGTCCGCGGCCAGCAGGGCCTCCCCCATCTCGTCCCGCAGGAACGGGTAGGGCCGGTAGCGGCGTCGTCGCTCGGGCGGCAGCGCCTCGCGCCGGCGCAGGGCCTCGGCGTAGCTGCGATCGCCGGTCACGTGGAGCACGAGCGCGCGCTCGACGAGCTGCGGCAGGGCCTCGCCCACCGCCGCGTCGAAGCGGGCGACGGCCTGCGAGCCCCCGAAGACCAGCACCACGCGCTCGTCCGACCCGGCCTCGAAATGGGCCCGCGCCGCGTCGCGTTCGATGCCCGCCAGGGAACGGATCGGCGTACCGGTCACGTGGCAGTTCCCGCCGAGGGCGCGACAGGTGGCTCCGAAGCTCGTGCTGATGACCGTCGCCAGGCGGGCCGTGAGCCGCGTGCTGCGCCCCGGCACCAGGTTGCCCTCCCAGAGCAGCGATGGGATGCGCAGCAGCGCAGCCGCGCCGAGCACGGGCAAGGCGACGTACCCACCGGTGCTGAAGATGGCGTCGGGGCGACGGCGCAGCAGCAGCGCCGCTGCCTGCGGGCAGGCTGCCGCCAGGCGCAGCGGATCGAGGAGGAGGTGCGGGGAGAGATCGGTCGAGCGCAGCGAGCGGAGCCAAAGACGCTGCAGCGGGATCCCTGCCGGCGGGACGAGCGAGCCCTCGAGGCCACGCCGGCCGCCGAGCCAGGCCAGCTCAACGTCCGCGCGCCGCTCGCGGAGCGCTCGTGCGACCGCCAGTGCCGGATAGATGTGGCCGCCGGATCCACCGCCGGCGATCAGGATCCGCATCGTTCCAGGTCCCTCGGGCTTGGGTCTCGCGGGAGATCGAGAGGAGGATACCGACGGCCACGAAGCTCACCACGAGCGACGAGCCGCCGGCGCTGACGAAGGGCAGCGTGATGCCGGTGATGGGTACCAGATTGACCACCACCGCGATGTTGACGAAGGCCTGCCCCGTGAGCCAGGCCGTGATGCCCACGGCGAGCAGGCCGCCGAAGGTGTCGGGCGCGCCGAGCGCAACCTTGACGCCCTGGTAGGCCAGGATGACCAGCAGGCCGATCACGACCGCGCCCCCGATCAGCCCGAACTCCTCCCCGATCACGGCGAAGATGAAGTCGTTGAAGGCGTTGGGCAGGTAGAGGCTGGCCGCCTGGCGCCCGCCGCCCAGGCCCGTCCCCACGAGCCCGCCGAGGGCGAGGGCGAAGAGCCCCTGGACGGTGTGGAAGCCGGCCCCCTGGGGATCGGACCAGGGGTCGAGGAAGGCGGCGATGCGGCCGGCCTGATAGGCGTGACTGCGAATGATCACCGCCAGCGCGGCCAGCCCGACCGGCACGAGCACCACGAACTGCCACAGGTTGGCGCCCGCCACCCAGAACATCACGAAGGCGGTGAGGGTCAGCACGCCGGTCGTGCCGAGGTCCGGCTCGCGCACCACCAGCAGCAACACCGGCAGCACCAGCAGCAGGAAGGGCAGCGTGCCTCCGCGGATGCTCGAGATGCGCCGGCCACGCCCGGCCATCCAGTGGGCCAGGTAGACGACCAGGGCGAGCTTGGCCAGCTCCGCGGGATGGACCGCCGGCAGCGGTCCCAGCCGCAGCCAGCGGGCCGACCCGCCGACCACGATGCCGAACCCGGGCAGCAGCACCACCACCAGCAGCGCGATGGCAGCCACGTACAGGGGCAGGGACACGTACCGCCACCAGCGGTAGTCCACACGCATGACCGCGACCATGGCGGCCAGCCCGAGGCAGGCCCACAGCAGCTGCGGCCCGACGATCGCCAGCGAGTCGCCCTCCTGCTCGACGTAGGCCCGCACGCCCGAGCTGGAGTAGACCATCAGGATCCCGATCGCGGAGAGGGCCACCACGGCCACCAGCAGCAGGTAGTCCGGCTGGTGGCGCTCGCGATCGAGGTTCGTGCTGTTGCCGCGATCGGACGGCCGCGCCAGCAGCAGGTCCAGCCACTCGCCCAGGCGGACGCTCGGCGAGGGGACGCTGACGGCCCGGCTGAGGCGGCTGGCCTGGCGCGCTCCACGCGCGCGGACGGTCGTGGGGCGAGCGGTCATCGGTGGGCCCTCCGTATCGCAAGCTCCGCCACGGAGGCCTTGAAGGCGCGGCCGCGGGCAGCGTAGTCCTCGAACATGTCGAAGCTGGCGGCGGCCGGGCTCAGGACGACCGTCGCCAGATCGCCGGGCCCCGCCTCGGCCAGCGCCGCGCGGGCGAGCTCGTCGGCACGAGACACCGCCGCCGCGAGCGACGGCGCCCGCTCGACGTGCGGGTGGCCGGCGGCGTGTAGCGCCTCCTCGAGCAGCGGCGCGCTCTCGCCGATGAGCACCACCGCGGCGGCCCGCTCCGCGGCCACCCGCCCCAGCTCGGTCAGCGGCGTGCCCTTGTCGCGGCCGCCGGCGATGAGCACGAGCGGGGCGGGGAAGCTGCGCAGCGCGGCGATGACCGCGTCCGGCTGGGTGGCCTGCGAGTCGTTCACGAAGCGGACGCCGTCGATCACCGCCACCGCCTCGAGGCGGTGCTCGACGCCTTCGAAGGCCTCGATGGCGCGCCGGATCGCATCGGGCGCGATGCCGAACAGCAGCCCGACCGCGACGGCCGCCAGCGCGTTGCTCTGGCTGTGCGCGCCGGGCAGTGGGATGGCGTCGAGGGGGAGCACTCGGCCACCGGGCCCGGTGGCGGCGGGGCCTCCGCCGGCCAGCGGGAGGCGACCGACGCCAGCGGCCACGATCCAGCCGTCGACCACGCCCACGCCTCCAGGGATCGGGCGATCGCGACGGTAGAGCGTCACCGGCGCCGTCCCCAGCCCGGCGTAGGCCGCGGTCACAGGATCCTCGGCGTTGAGGACCAGCGCACCCCCGGGATCGACCAGCTCGGCGAGGCGCCGCTTGACGGCCCGGTAGGCGGCCACCGAGCCGTGGCGGTCCAGGTGGTCCTGCGTGACGTGCGTGTAGACCGCCACCGTCGTCCCCCGCGAGAGCGTCGGCAGCTGCAGCTCGCTGATCTCCAGGACGACGCGCTCTCCGCCCTGCAGCTCGGGCAGGCGCTCCACGAGCGGCGTCCCGATGTTCCCGCCGAGCAGCACGGGCGCCGACCCGCCGGAGAGGACGGCGGCGCAGAGCGAGGCGGTCGTGGTCTTGCCCTTCGTGCCCGTCACACCGACCGTGGGAGCCGGGCAGAGCCGCAGGAAGAGGTCGAGCTCGCTGACGATCGGTACCGCACCCCCGGCCTCGACGGCCGCCAGCGCGGCCCGCAGGTGCGGCTCCGTGGTGGGGAAGCGGCTGCTGACCGAAGGGGAGGTCGCCACCATGGTCTGGCCGCGGAGCACGGCGGCGGGATCCTCGGACGGGCCGAGGCGGAGCGTCACGGGTCGCCCCTCGAGCGCCGCGATGGCGGGCCCCAGGGCATCGGGCGGCCGCACGTCGTAGACCGTGACGCGCGCGCCGCGGTCGACCAGGAAGCGGGCCAGGGCGATGCCGCTGCGGGCGAAGCCGAGCACGGCCACGGGGCGCCCGCGGAAGCTCTCCAGGTCGAGGTGCTCCAGGTCGAGCGGGGCGGGCGGCTGGTCGTGGGTCCGTGTCGGCACGATCGTCACTTCAGGCGATCCACGGTGGCCAGGAAGAGCACCACGCCGAGCATCGCCGCCAGCACGCCCACGATCCAGAACCGCAGCGTGACCTTCTCCTCGTCCCAGCCGCCCAGCTCGAAGTGGTGGTGCAGCGGAGCCATGCGGAAGATGCGTCGCCCACCGCTCAGCTTGAAGTAGCCCACCTGCAGGATCACGGCGCCCGTCTCGACCACGAAGACGATGCCGATCAGCGGCAGGATCAGGACCTGGCCGGTGATGAGGGCGGTCACGGCCAGCGTGGCCCCGAGGGAGAGGGAGCCCGCGTCGCCCATGATGATCTGGGCGGGATGCACGTTGAACCAGAGGAAGCCCAGCAGCGCCCCGATGATGAGGGCGCACAGCACCGCCAGGTTGGGCTGCTCGAGGGGCACGTTGACCAGCGCGATGATCATGTAGGCCACGAAGGCGAAGATGAGCGTCCCGCCGGCCAGCCCGTCGAGGCCGTCGGTGATGTTGACGCCGTTGCTGGCAGCGACGATGGCGAAGGCGGCGAAGGCGATGTACGCCCACGCGGGGATGGGCACCGCGCCGACGAAGGGCACCACCAGTGCCGTGATGTCGTAGGTTCGCTGGATGCTGTAGGCCGCCACGAGCGCCACCACGACCTGCCAGAGCAGCTTGTGGTAGGCGCGGATGCCCACGCCGGTGCGCGCGTTGAGGATGTCGTCGAACGCTCCCAGGGCGCCCACCAGGCCCAGCGTCACGAGCGGCGCGAAGGTACCCGGGTTGGGGAACGGCGTGAGCAGCAGCGCCAGCCCGCCGACGACGATGATCACGATGAGGCCGCCCATCGTGGGCGTGCCTTCCTTCGCGAAGTGGGTCTGGGGACCCTCGACGCGAATGCGCTTGCCGAAGCCAAAGCGCGTCAGCAGCCGGATGTAGAGCGGCATCACGATGACCA
>DATHCS010000329.1:0-8431 GCA_035319405.1 Candidatus Dormiibacterota bacterium
CGGCCGTCCTTCACCGGGTCGAGGCCGCTGATGGAGAAGGCCGCCTGCGTCGAGGCGCGATCCATCGCTCGGGAGAAGCGCACCGAGACGGTCTGGTCCCAGCCCACCCCGGTGGCCCGCGAGGCGGGCTTCCAGCGGGTCACGGTCGGGTTGCCCAGCGCCTTCATGTCCAGCGAGGCGGGCACGGCGAGCGTCACCCCGTCGAGGTCGTGCACGGTCGCCGCGAGCTGGAAGTCGTAGGCCGTGCCCGGGGCCAGGGGCTGATCGGGCACCCAGCGGAAGTGGTCGCTGACCGCGTCGAGCTCGTCATGCGTGCTGGTCAGGGTGCCGCGCACGGCAGGCGCGACGCTGAGCGCCGCGGCGACCGAATCCCGTTCGACCGGTGATGAGAAGACGAGGTCGAGCTCGCTGAAGGTGGAGGCCACACCCCCCGTGGGGCCGGCGAGCGTGAGCTGGACGGTCGGGCGCATGCGCGTGACGAAGACCGCCGTGAGCCGCGTCTTGAGCGGGGCGCCGGCGCTGTCCTTGGCGGAGGTGTCGACCGTGACCGTGTACAGCGTCTCGGCCTGCCACGCGTCGCGCGGGCTGACCGTCAGCGTGCGGACGTCCCGTGACCAGGCGAACGCCAAGGGCACCTCCGGCTCCACGTGCACCGCGGCCACCGTGGTGGCAGGATCCATGCCCTGGCTGAAGTCGATCGTGAGCGGCTGGTGCACCCCGTAGCCGGTGACGACCTGCGCCGTGGTGCGGGCCACGGCGACGGGATCGACGGGGGACGTCTTGTAGGCCGTGGTCGAGGAGGTCAGGCCGCCGGCCGCGACACCCGTCAGGAGCACGCCGACGGCGAGCACGGCCACGAGTCTCAGCGCTGCGGCACGGCGCGCGTCACGTCCCACGTAGAGCGCGCCGATGACGGGCAGGCCGAGAACGGCCGCGATCGCCTTACGCAATAGTCCGATCTCCGCGTGCGATGCGATGGTCGGCAGCGGGAGCTGGGGGACTCTCGATGCGGGGCCGACCTGGGCTGTTGCGTGGCAGGGTACCAGAGGCTCCCGAGAGCCGCCACCACGGCCGAAGGTCCGGTTCTCGCGGTGCCGATGGGACCATCGCGTGCCGCCCGCGCGCCGGTTCCTGCGATCACGGGTGTGACAAGACGCCCGCGACGAGGAACGTGCCGTCGATGGCCTGCACCCAGCCACGCAGCTGCAGCAGTGCCAGCGACCCGCTGACGGCGCCCGGCTCGAGGCCGGTCCGCTCGACGAGGCGGTCCAGACCCGCCGGCGCCTCGCACAGGGCGGCGGCCACGAGTCGCTCGCCGCCGCGCAACCCGGCCAGCGCTGCGGCGCGGCCGGCTGGTTCCCCGGGTGACCCGCGGGCCGCGCGGACCGGTGCCACCGAGAGGCCCAGATCCTCCAGCAGCTCGAGCGGACCGGTCAGCACGCGTGCTTCCGTCTCGCGGAGCAGGCGAAGACACCCCGCCGTGGCGGGGTCGGAGGGCCGGCCTGGAGCGACGAAGAGCGGCCGCCCCTGCTCGAGTGCGTGGTGGGCCGTGTTGAGGGCGCCGCTTCTCGCGGGGGCCTCGATGACCGCTACGGCGTCGCTCAGGGCGCTCAGCAGCCGGTTGCGGCGCGGATACGTGCCGCGCGTCGGAGGCGTGGCCGGGGCCAGCTCGCTGATCACGGCGCCGCCCTGGGCCACGATGGCCGCCTCGAGGGCGCGGTGTGCGCGCGGCCCGCCATGGCCGTGGCCTGCGCCGATGACCGCCACGGTGGTGCCGCCGGCCCGCAGGGCGGCCGCGTGCGCGGCTCCATCGATGCCGATGGCGAGGCCCGACACGATCACCGCCCCACAGCCGGCCATTAGAGCCGCCACATCGCTGGCCAGGGCTCGACCCAGGAGCGTGGGGTGGCGCGTACCCACGATCGCCACGGCCGCCTCACCGCGCAGCGCCTCGGGCGAGCCACGGCCGAAGAGGACCGCGGGCGGATCGGGCAGGACGCCGAGGCGAGCCGGATAGGACGCGTCGAGCGGCGTCAGCATCCAGAGGCCCATGCGAGCGGCCAGCGCCGCGAATGGCGCCGGTCGATGGGCGGCGTGCAGGCGCGCTCGTAGCTGCGGCGCCAGAGGCAGCTCGGGGGGCAGCCAGCGCCAGTCCCCGCGCCCGGCGCGCGTCAGCACTGCGGCCGCGCCACCGGCCGCCCCCACGAGCGCGCTGAGCGTGCGCGGCCCGACCCCCTCGACCGCAGCGAGCACCAGCCATGCGTCACGCTCGGCCTCGCGGCTCGACGCCATCTCAGGCGGCCAGCGCCTGCGGCGGCAAGGCAGCAGGGTCGCGCAGGCCGGCCGCCGCGAGGATCGCCGACTCGTCGACCGTGGCGCGGCCGGCCAGGTCGGCGATGGTTCGCGCCACGCGCACGATGCGGTGGATGCCTCGCGCCGTGGACCCGTCGCGCATCGCCAGCTGCTGCAGCCGCGCCATGGCGGGACGCTCCAGCGCCGCAAGCCGCATCGCGGCCGAGCCGCTGAGCGCGGCGTTGGGGCGCCCGCCGTTCCGCGCCATCGCCGCCGCGCGCGCGACGGCGATGCGCTCGCGCACGGTCGCACTGGCTTCCGGCGCCGGCCCACCCAGCAACGCCTCGACGGGGACGCGACGCATGGCCACGCGCAGGTCGAGCCGGTCGAGCAACGGGCCGCTGACGCGTCGCACGTAGCGCTCCGGTTCGTGCGGCCCGCAAGTGCACGCTCGCTGCGGATCGCCCGCGTACCCGCAGCGACAGGGGTTCATGGCCGCCACGAGCTGCACCTGCGCCGGGTAGCGGACCTGGCCGCTGACGCGCGCGATGGCCACGCTGCCCTCCTCGAGCGGTTGGCGCAAGGCATCGAGCACGTCGCGGTCGAACTCGGCCAGCTCGTCGAGGAACAGCACGCCTCGATGCGCGAGCGTGACCTCTCCCGGCGCCACGCGCGATCCGCCGCCGACCATGGCCGCGTAGGAGCACGTGTGGTGGGGCGCCCGGAAGGGGCGTGTCCGGCGCAGGTCGGTGGGCTCGCGCAGCAGGCCGGCCACGCTCGCGATGACCGTCGCCTCGAGGGCCTCGCGGTCGTCGAGCGGCGGCAGCAGGCTCGGGATGCTCCGCGCGAGGAGCGTCTTACCCGCGCCCGGCGGTCCGGTCAGAAGCAGGTTGTGACCGCCGGCGAGGGCGATCTCGAGGGCCCAGCGGGCGCCCGGCTGGCCGCGCACCTCGGCCAGGTCGACCGAGGAGTCCTCGGCCGGGGGGACGGGGCGGGAAGCCTCCGCCTGGACCGCGGGCGACGAGACCCGCGCCGGCTCGCGGCGGATCGCCTGCGCCGCACGCCGGCCCCGCGGGCCTGCCACCAGGCGCGCCGCGTCGTCGAGTCCGACCACGCCGACCGCCTCCGCCTCCTGCACGAGGCGGGCCTCCGCCAGGTTCGGTCGAGGCAGGACGATACGCCGCTGGCCGGCGGCGACGAGCGTGGCGACCATGGGCATCGCGCCAACGATCGGCTGCAGGCTGCCGTCGAGCGAGAGCTCGCCAAGGAGCGCCCAGCCGCCCTGTTCCGCGCGGATCTGGCCGGACGCAACCAGGATCCCCACGGCGATCGCCAGGTCATACGCCGCGCCGCGCTTGCGCCGGTCCGCGGGCGCGAGGTTGACCGTGATGCGGCTGGCGGGGTACTCGAAGCCGGCGTTGCGGATGGCCGCGCGGACCCGCTCGCGCGCCTCGGAGAGCGCGGCGTCCGGCAGGCCCACGATATGGCAGGCGGGCAGACCAGGCGCGACGTCGACCTCGACGCGCACGAGCGATCCCTGGAGGCCGTCGACGACGGCCGTGACGAGCGTGGCCAGCACCGCCGTATCGTCGCGAGCGCGACTCGACTGGGGCTCCTCCCCGGCTAAACCCGCGATTGGCGCGGCCGCCGGCCGCCGCCGTGGCTAGCCGGTGACGGGCGCCAGCTGTGGCCGCTCGGGGATGGCGATGGGCGCCCCGGCGCGGTCGAGCGAACGGGCGAAGTCGAGCACCGAGCGACCCAGCGGTGAGTCGGCCTTGGTGAACATGAACGGGGCACCGCTGTTGAGGGCGCTGATCGCGCCGCGGTACTCGTTGACCACCTGGTAGTCGATCTTCCGCTTGAGGGCGCCCTCGGCGTTCTTGACGTTGATGCCGGTGAACGCATTGCTGCGGTTCAGCACCAGCTGCACCTTCGCCTTCTCGACCTGCAGCTGCGTCATCGTCTCGAGCACGAGGCGCACGTTCTTGAGGCACGACAGGTCGGCCGTCATGACCACGAACACCGTGTCGGCGGCGGTGATCACGTCGAGGTTGTTCTCGTCGAGGCGCTTGTCGATGTCGACCACCACGTAGTCGTACATCTGGTGCAGCTGCTCGATGATCTGGGCCATGTGATGGGCCTCTGGGCTCACCAGCTCGGCCGTCTCGGGCGACGGCGGCGCGAGCAGGAGGTCGATGCCCGAGTCGTGCTTGACGACGACGGAGCGCAGCAGCTCCTGGTCGATCGAGGTCGCCGTGACCACGTCGACGACCGACTTGCGGTCGAGGCCCAGGTCGAGGAACACGCGATGGTCGCCGAACTGCAGGTTGCCGTCGACCAGGCAGACGCGCGAGCGGCCCACCTCGCGGTGCAGGGCGATGGCGGTGTTGATACAGATCGTGGTGGTCCCCACGCCGCCCTTGGCCCCATAGAAGGCGAGCACGCGCCCGAGCGGCGGCCGGCCCACGATCGCATCGCGCGGGGCGAAGCGCGCCAGGAGGCTCTTGATGCGAGCGAGCAGCTCGGCGGGGTGGAAGGGCTTGATCTGGTAATCGTCGGCGCCGGCGCGCAGCCCGCGCACCTTCTGCTCGATGTCGGCCTCGGCGGTCAGCATGATGATTGGGACGTGCGCCGTGGCGCCCTCGTCGGCGCGGATCTTGGCCGCCACCTGGTAGCCGTCCAGCTTGGGCAGCGTCACGTCGAGGAGCATCAGGTCCGGATGCTCGGCGGCCCACTTCTTGAGGCCCTCCGCCCCGTCGGCGGCGCTGCTGACCTCGTAGCCCTCCTGCTTGAGCGTGTAGGTCAGGTAGCGCTGGATGTTGGGGTCGTCGTCGACGACCAGGATGCGGGCCATCGCTCCTCAGTTCGTCACTGTGGCGGGGTGGCGCGAACGGTCACCACCTGCGGCGGATGATAGCGCGCACCACCGGGAGGGCCGGCTCCCCTCGGAAGTCCGGGGGGTCCTATCCCCAGCGGACTACTCCTTGCCCTCCATGCCCCGCTCCAGGAGGCCCATGAAGGGCTGCAGGGCCTGCGTGAACTCGAGGGGGATGACGTACTTCGTGGAGGGGCTGGCGCCGATCGCCTTGAGCGCCTCCAGGTACTGCAGGCTCATCGTCTTGCTGTCGACGCCCTTGGCCGCGTTGAAGATGCGCTCGAGGGCCTGGCTGAAGCCCTCGGCATTGAGGATGGCCGCCTGGCGGGAGCCCTCCGCGCGCAGGATGGCGGCCTGCTTCTCGCCCTCGGCGACGTTGATGTTGGCCTGCCGCGTGCCCTCCGACTCGGTGATCACGGCCCGCCGCGTTCGCTCGGCGGAGAGCTGGCGATTCATCGCCTCCTGCACGTCGCGCGGCGGCGTGATCTCGCGGATCTCGACGGTCGTGATCTTGCCGCCCCAGCGCTCGGTCTGCTCGTCCAGCTTCGCCCGCAGCACCTCGTTGATCTGGTCGCGCTTGGAGAGCACGTCGTCGAGGATGATGTCGCCGATGACCGCGCGCAGGGTCGTCGTGGCGATGCCCTGCAGGGCCCCGGCGAAGTAGGCGACGTTGACCACGCTCTTCAGCGGCTCGACGATCTTCCAGTAGATCAGGAAGTCGATGTTGATCGGCGCGTTGTCCTTGGTGATGGTGGTCTGGCTGGGGACCTCGATGAACTGCTCGCGCAGGTCCACCACCACCGGTCGATCGACGACGGGGATGAGGAAGCGGATGCCCGGGTCACGCACGAGGTGCTCGTTGGTCCGGCCCAGGCGGAAGACGACCATCTTCTGGTACTGCTGCACGATCCGCACCGAGAGGTACAGCACGAGCAGCACGACCACCAGCACGATGGCGAGGGTCACGAGCAGGGCGATCAGTTCCACGGGTCCACCTTCCTAGCTGGACGGGAGGGTTGCCTCCTGGCCGGCGGCGCCGGCTGCCTCGAGCGGTTCGACGATCACGACGATCCCATCCTGACGCACGACGCGCACGCGCGTGCCGCGCGGCAGCGCCCCACCGTCGAACGAGCGGGCCGACCACTCCTCGCCGCCCACGTAGACGGACCCGGTCGGGCCGAGCGGCCGACGCACCTCGCCCTCGATGCCGGGGGCGAGGCTGGTGCCCACGGTTCCCGGCGCCGCCTTCAGGCGACGGACGCGGGTCGCCGCGGCGATGACCACGACCATGAACGCGCCCGCCAGCAGCAGCACCACGGCCATGACCGGCAGGGCGACCGCCACGTCCGGGCCCGTCGGCGTGCCGGGCGCGGAGTAGAGCGCCGCCGCCCCAAGCGCGAGCGCGATGAGCCCACCGGCGGTGAGCAGCCCGTGGCTGGGAATGTTCACCTCGAGCACGAAGAGCAGCAGGCCGATGCCGATGAGGATCACGCCCGCCACGTTCAGGGGCAGGCTGCCGAAGCCGATGAAGGCGAGCACGAGGCAGATGGCGCCCACGATGCCGGTGACGAGGTTCGGATGGATCAGCTCGGTCGCGAGGCCCAGCCCGCCGATGACGAAGAGGACGAAGGCGATGTTGGGGTCCGCAAGCAGGTGCAGGAACGTCTGGAGCGGCCCCATCGGCGCCTCGGTCGTGGTCGCGCCGGTCAGCTCGAGGGTGACCTCCTGGCCATGGGTGCCCACCTTGACCGTCTTGCCGTCGGCGAAGGCCAGCACCTGGTCGAGGTTCGCCGCGATGCCGTCCACGGCGCCGACGCTGACGGCCTCGGACGCGCTGGCGCTGGCGGCGTCGAGGACGGTCGAGCGGGCCCAATCCACGTTGCGTCCCTGTTCCTCGGCGATCGATTGGATCTTGGCGGCCGCGTCGTTGCGCACCTTCTCGCCGAGCGTGCCGCCGATGTCGCCGCCGCTCGCATCCACCGGGGAGGCCGCGCCGATGCTCGTGCCGGGCGCCATGAGGGCGATGTCGCCGGCGAGCGTGATGAAGGTGCCGGCACTCGCCGCTCGACCTCCGGAGGGGGCCACCCAGGTGATGACCGGCACGTCCGCCTCGAGGATGTCGCCCACGATGTCGTTGGTGGCCTCGAGCGAGCCGCCCGGCGTGTCGAGCTCGATGACCACCGCCGCGGCCCCCTGCTGCGCCGCGTTGGCGATGCCGTCGTGGAGGTAGCCGGCCATCACCTGGTCGACGACGCCGGTGGTGGGCAGCACCACGACGGTCGGGGCCTGGGCGACGGTCGTGCCGGCGAACAGGAGCAGGAGCGCGCCCGTCGCGAGCAGGAGTCCACCGCTGCGACCGGGGCGGCTCAGGAGATGGCGCATCGTGGGTGGCTTCCCTTCGCGCTCATGGTACGCGCAGCGCGTCTTCCGTGAGCAGGGCGGGGTCGGCCTCGAGCGCCCTGAGCAGCAGGCGGCTCCACGTCTCGAGCCCCTCGCGCACGGCAGTCACCGCCGCCAGCGGCGCGAAGCCCCCTTCCAGCTTGTGCGTCTCGCGCACGGCCACGGCCCGGCCGCCCGCATCGACCACGTAGACGACGCCCAGGTGCACGGCGCCGACGGGATCCTCGTCATCGTTGAGCAGGCCCACCGCCCGGAAGCGGGGTTCGAACTCGGCCGCCAGCTCCTCCTGCCACTCTCGCCGCAGCCCGCCGACGAGGCTGCCGTCCTCGGGGTTGACGTGGCCGCCGATGCCGATGCTCCAGCGGTCGTGGAGACGGGAATCCCCACCTGCCCGCGTGCGGCGCATGAGGAAGAGCCGCCCCCCGTCGTGGAGGAGCACGTAGGGGATGAGCTGCTTCCAGGTCGCGTCGGTCTCGACCTCGCCCCGTGGGCGGTACGATCCGGCGGACTGCGCGGCTGCGATCACCACGTCGGGATCGGCCCGCCGCAGGCCCCGCCAGGCCGTCCCCCCGGGGATCGCCGCGCGTGGCAGGCCGAGCACCAGCTCCGCATCGCTCACCCTCGCGCTCGCTCGCTCGCCCGCAGCAGCTCGGCGATCCGCTCCAGTCGGGCCGCCAGCTCCTGCGCGGCGACCTCGGCGCGTTCCCGCGGCGCCTCACCCTGCTCCACGGCCGCCAGCAGGTCCAGCTCCTCCTGCCAGGCGGCCAGCTCCTCGCGCCAGTGGCGCAGCCGCGCCGCCACCGCTGGCGCGTTGGTCGCCAGGATGCCCGCTCCCAGCCGCGCGTCACCGCGCGCGAGACGGGT
>DATHCS010000330.1:0-5883 GCA_035319405.1 Candidatus Dormiibacterota bacterium
CAGGCCGAGAGCCTGGAAGACGTCGGTCGTGAAGTTGACCCACAGGGTCTGCAGGGGCAGGAACGGGATCCCCGAGAGGATGTTGAAGATCGACGAGCCCAGGAACGTGAAGATGAAGCCGAACAGCACGGCCATCTGGAAGCGGATGTAGCGCATCAGGTTGTCGTAGAGCGCTCGCCCCAGGCGCACAGCCCGGATGATGGTGGCGAAGTTGTCGTCGGTCAGGATCATCACGGCGGCCTCCTTCGAGACCTCCGTGCCGGTGATGCCCATGGCCACGCCGATGTCGGCCTTCTTGAGGGCCGGCGCATCGTTCACGCCGTCGCCGGTCATGGCCACGATGTGGCCTTCCTTCTTGAGGATGTCCACGAGGTGGACCTTGTCCTCGGGAGCCACCCGGGCGATGACGCCGATCTCGCCGATCCGGCGCATGGCCTCGTCGTCGCTCATGCTCGTGAACTCGGCGCCGGTGATCGCGCGGCCCTCAATGCCGAGCTGGCTTGCGATGGCCTGGGCGGTGATGGCGTGGTCGCCCGTGATCATGCGCACGCGGATGCCGGCCGCCTTGGCCTGCGCGATCGAGTCCTTGGCCTCGGGGCGCGCCGGGTCGACGATGCCCACTAGCGCCAGCAGCGTCAGCTGGTCAACGAGCGGCAGCAGATCCGCCGAGGGGTCGAAGGTGGCCGGGTCGTAGTCGCGCCGGGCGGTCGCCATGACCCGCAGGCCGAGCTTGCCCAGGCGATCGTTCTCGGCCAGGTAGGCCTCCTTGAGCTGCGCCGACGGGACGGCGTTGCCGTCCGGCCCGTGGGCGGAGGCGGCCCGCGACAGTAGCTGGTCCGGGGCGCCCTTGACGAAGGCGCGGATGACGTCCTTGCCGCTCTCGTCGGTCATGCGGTGGAACGTGGCCATGAACTTGTAGGCCGCGTCGAAGGGCAGCTCCGCGACCCTCGGATAGCGCTCGCGGGTGAGGGCAGGATCCACCCCGCCCTTCGCAGCGAGCACGACCAGCGCGCCCTCGGTCGGGTCGCCGACGAGGGCGCCGTCCTTCACGACCGCGTCGGCGCAGAGCGCCATCGGCAGCAGGTACGGCTCGAGCGGCACCTCCGGCTGGCCGGCTGCCTGCGTGATGTGCCCTTCGGTCGAGTAGCCGTCGCCGGTGACGGTGTACCGACGGCCGACGAGGGTCATCTGGACCGCCGTCATCTGGTTCATGGTGAGGGTGCCGGTCTTGTCGGAGTTGATGGCCGAGGTCGAGCCGAGCGTCTCCACCGAGCGGAGGCGCTTGACGATCGCGCCTGCCGCCGCCAGCTGCTGGGTGCCCGCCGAGAGGATGGCCGTGACCACGGCCGGCAGGCCGGTCGGGATGGCCGACACGGAGAAGGCCACCGCGGTCAGGAAGAGCGTCTGGAAGGGCACCTGGCGGTACAGCCCGATGAGGATGGACGCCAGCAGGGCGAGGCCCGCGATGACGAGGATCTGGTTGGTGAGCCGGTTGAGCTGCTGCGTCAGGGGGGTCGTCTCGGCCTCGGCCGCCTGGAGCATGCCCGAGATGTGCCCCACCTCGGTGGTCATGCCCGTGGCGGTGACCAGCATCGTCCCGGCGCCGCGGGTCACCTGGGTGTTCATGAAGGCCATGTCGACCCGGTCGCCAAGGGCTGCATCCGGCGCCACCGCGTCGACGCCCTTGGGCACCGGCACGCTCTCGCCGGTGAGCGCCGACTCGTCGATCTCGAGCGTCGCGCCGCGCAGGATCCGGCCGTCCGCCGGGACCAGGTCCCCGGCCTCGATGTTGACGACGTCGCCAGGGACGAGGTCGTCCATGGTCACCTCGGTGACCGCCCCGTCGCGCACGACCTTGGCCTTGACGACCATCATCTTCTGGAGTGCGGCCACGCTCGCCTCGGCCTTGCCCTCCTGGTTGAGGCCCATGGCGGCGTTGAGCAGCGTCAGCAGCAGCAACAGGATGCCGGTCCAGAACTGGCCGGGCAGGAAGAGGCAGACGATGCCGGCCGCCAGGAGGACCACCTGCATCGGGTCGCGGTACTGCCGCAGGAAGGCCTGCCAGCGCGGCTCGCGAGGCGCCTCGGCGAACTTGTTGGGTCCGTAGCGCTGGCGCCGCGTGGCGACCTCTGCGGCCGTCAGCCCGCGCCCCTGCTGGACGCCCTGTGCGGAGAGGGCCTCCTCGATCGAGAGCGCGTGCCAGCGCGGCTCGCCGGTCGTGGCACCCGCCGCCGGGGCTTCAGCGGTCATCTCTCAGCCTCCTCCTGGCAACCGTCGCGTGGCCTGTAGCACCTGGGGTACGCCGAGCGGGGCGGGCTGCCTGCGCCATTGAGGCTATGGCGGCTGTCAAACGCGGCGCATCACCCCGTTCGGGTGATGACGGCGGATGCAGGCCCGGTCACGATGCCGGGTCTGCCGGGGAGGAGGCGCGGCGGGCGGGTGGCCCAAACGCCTCCGGCCACACGGCCACGGGAGCGGAGGAGGCTCGGACCATGGCGGCGACCGCGGCGCGACCAGCGAGGCGCAGGCTCCCCATCCTCGAGGGGCTGCTGCCGATCGATCCCTCGCGCGTGCCCTCCGAGCTGATCGCCGGGGCGACGCTGGCCGCGCTCGCCATCCCCGAGACGATGGGCTACACCAAGATCGCGGGCATGCCCGTGATCACGGGCCTCTACACGATCCTCATCCCGATCCTGCTCTTTGCCGTCTTCGGTTCGTCGCGGCACCTCGTGGTGGGCGCCGATTCGGCCACCGCGGCCGTCATGGCCGCGGGCCTGCTGGGCATGGGTGCGACGGCAGAGTCTCCGCAGTACGTGGCACTGGCCGGGCTGGTGGCGTTGATGTGCGCCGTCTTCCTCATCGCGGCCCGCGTGCTGCGCCTCGGCTTCATCGCCAACTTCCTCTCTCGCAGCGTGCTCATCGGCTTCCTCACGGGCGTCGGCATCCAGGTCGCCATGGGCCAGCTGGCCGGCGTGCTGGGCGTCAGCGACGGGTCCGGCACCACGCTCGAGAAGTTCGCCACCACGCTGCGCAACATCCCCGATACCAGCATCCCGACCCTGCTCGTCTCGATCACCGTGATCGCGATCATCGTCGGCGCCGAGCGGATCAACCGGAAGATCCCCGGCGCGCTCATCGCCGTGGTGGGCATGATCGTGCTGAGCTACGCCCTCGACTTCGCCGCGCGCGGCATCACCGTGCTGGGCACCGTGCCCGGTGGCCTGCCGCCCATCGGCCTGCCGCAGGACGTGATCACCTCGGACAACGTGGTGGCCCTGCTGCCCACGGTCTTCTCCTGCTTCGTGGTCATCCTGGCCCAGAGCGCCGCTACCTCGCGCGCCTACGCCGTGAAGTACGACGACAGCTTCGACGAGAACGTGGACCTCATCGGCCTCGGCCTGGCCAACGCCGGGGCGGGCCTGTCGGGGACCTTCGTCGTCAACGGTAGCCCGACCAAGACGGAGATGGTCGACAGCGCCGGCGGGCGCAGCCAGCTGGCGCAGCTCACCACGGCGGCGGCAGTGGCGGCGGTGCTCCTCTTCCTGACCGCGCCGCTGGCCTACATGCCCAACGCCGTGCTGGCGGCGGTCGTCCTGCTCATCGGCGTGCGTCTCGTCGACTACAGGGGGCTCTACGGGGTCCTGCGGCTGCGCTCGGGCGAGTTCGTGGTCGCCGCCCTCACGGCGGCGACGGTCGTGGTCATCGGCGTGGAGCAGGGCATCATCCTGGCGATCGTGCTCTCGATCGTGGAGCATCTCTACCACGCCTACCGGCCCCACGATCGCCTGCTACGGATCCGCTCCACGGGGCGGTTGGAGGCGAGTCCCCTGTCGGAGGGCACGCAGGCGGCGGCGGGCCTCGTCGTGTACCACTTCGGAGCGGGCCTCTTCTACGCCAACGCGGCACGCTTCACGGAGGAGGTGCTGGCGGTGGTGGAGTCGGCCCAGCCCCCCGTCCGCTGGTTCTGCATCAACGGCTCGGCCATGGCCGACATCGACTTCTCCGGAGCGGGTGCCATCCGCCAGGTGCTCGGTGAGCTGCGCGGCAAGGGCATCACGCTCGTGATGTGCGAGTTCGAGCCGCCCGTGCGGGCGCTCCTCGACCGCTACGGACTGACCGAGGAGATCGGGCACGAGCATTTCTACGACTTCATGCAGGACGTGATCGAGGCGTATCAGCAGAAGGTGATCGAGGCGAACCAGGGGCGACCGACCACCCCGGGCACCGGCTCCGGCTAGGAGGTCGGCTCGGCATGGCGTTCGTGGCCGTCGAGCATCCGGACGCCGCGGCGGGCCGTGCGGCCCGCAAGCGGATCCCGCTCGCACAGCACGGCGAGTGGCACCCAGCGTCGGACCGGCCGGACCCTGTCACCTTCTTCGAGGAGCAGGCCAGGACGCGGCTGCCGCAGCTGGTGCCGGTGCGCCACGGGCGGATGATGGCCTCGCCGTTCGCCTACTTCCGGGGTGCGGCACTACCGATGGCGGCGGACCTGGCGCCAACGCCGACCACGGGCTTCGCCGTCCAGCTCGCGGGGGACGCGCACATCTCGAACTTCGGGCTGTTCGCCTCGCCGGAGCGGGACCTGCTCTTCGACCTCACCGACTTCGACGAGACCCTCCGTGGCCCATGGGAATGGGACCTCAAGCGGCTCGTCGCGAGCGTGGCGGTCGCCGGCCGGGATCGCGGCTTCGGGGGCCACCAGATCGGGCGTGCCGTGGCCGCGACCGCCCGCTCGTACGCCACGCGGATGGCCGCGTACGGGCAGCTGAGCGCGCTCGAGGTGTACTACGCGCACGTCGATTCGGCCGCGGTGATGGCGTTCGTGGACCGGCGCGCCCGGCCGTACCTGCAGAGCACGGTCAAGTCGGCGGCGCATCACGACGCCCTCCATGAGCTGCCGAAGCTGACCGAGGTGAAGGACGGCGTGAGGCGGATCATCGATCGCCCGCCGATCATCTTCCATCCCGACTGGGGCTACCCCGAACTGCCCCAGACCGCGCTGTCGAGCTACCGCCTCACGGTCCAGGAGGACCGGCGCGACCTGCTCGATCGGTTCGAGCTGGTCGACGCCGCCATGAAGGTCGTCGGCGTTGGCAGCGTCGGCCTCGGGTCCGTCGCCGCGCTGCTGCTCGAGAAGGGCACGGGCAACCCGCTCTTCCTGCAGGTCAAGGAAGCCGAGGCGTCGGTCCTGGAGCGCTTCCTGGCCGCCAGCCCCTTCGAGCAGCACGGCGAGCGGGTCGTGGCCGGGCAGCGTCGATTGCAGGCCGCAAGCGACGTCTTCCTGGGCTGGACCATCGGGCCGCTTGGCCACCACATCTACGTGCGGCAGCTGCAGGACGAGAAGGGAAGCGCGGTGGTCGAGGCGATGACCCACGACGACCTCTCTGCGTGGGGTGAGCTGTGCGGCTGGACGTTGGCCCGCGGGCACGCTCGAAGCGGCTACCCGGCGGCGATCACGGCCTACCTTGGCAGCCCCGAAGATCCGGCCCTGGCGAAGGCCTTCGAGGCGTTCGCAAGCGCCTACGCCGACCAGAATGAGCGCGACTTCCAGGCCTTCCTCGCCGCGATCAAGACGGGCCGCCTGGCCGCCCAGCCGGGGGTCTGACGGCGCGGGCCCGGCCTCCGACCGGGTGAGAGAATCGTCCCATGGCCTACGAACCGATCACGCTGAAGGAGGCCTGGACCCGCCTCGACGGGCGCCGCCTGCTCTACCGCACCAACAGCGGTCCGACGCCGCCAGGAGCGCCGACCCTCGTCCACGTCCACGGGTTCGCCGTGTCGGGCCGGTACCTCATGCCCACGGCCTGGCGGCTGGCACCGGAATTCCCCACCTTCGTGCCGGACCTGCCCGGGTTCGGGCGCAGCCAGCGGCCGCCCCACCCG
>DATHCS010000331.1:0-3464 GCA_035319405.1 Candidatus Dormiibacterota bacterium
ACGCCGAGCTGGTCGCCAGCCTCGCGGCTGGCGATGAAGGCGCGCTCGGCGATCTGTACGACCGCCACGCGGACTCGGTCTTCCGGGTGGCCTACCGGCTGCTCGGCGATCGCGGGCAGGCGGAAGACGTGCTGCAGGAGACGATCCTGGCTCTCTGGAATCGCGCGGAGACCTACGACCCCCGGGTCGCATCCCTGGCGGCCTGGCTGACGACGATCGCGCGCAACCGCGCGGTCGACCGCCTGCGCGCTCGCGCCCGACGACCCTTCGCCGTGCCGCTCAGCGCGACCTTCGAGGCGGCCGGCGAGGATGAAGGTGCGGCCGAACGGGTGCTCGACCGTGGGATCCTGGTGGGCGGCGCCGCGCCGCAGCACGACCCCGAGCTCGTGAGCGAGCGCCGGGAGACCCGGGACGCGGTGCGGAACGCCCTCTCGCGCATGCCGCCACTCGAGCGGCAGGCGCTCGAGCTGGCGTACTACGGTGAGCTCTCCCAGAGCGAGATCGCACTGCGCCTCGACTGGCCGCTGGGAACCGTCAAGACACGCACCCGACGTGCCCTGCTGCGCCTGCGCGGGCTGCTCGGCGAGGAGTTGGGCGGCGAATGGCAGGCGCACCTCGAGGCGCCGCTCGACGTTCGTGTGACTGACCTCCCGGCCCAGCCAGGGCTGCCCCCCGCCGCGACCGGTTCGACGGCCGGCCTCGACCGCACCGCCGCGTCCGGCGCGCTCCCCGAGGAGCCCGATGGATCACGCTGAGGCTCGGGACCTGCTGGCCGACGCCCTTCTCGCCCCGGGCGGGCTGGACGTCGCCCTGTCGGCCGACGACCCTGGAGCGGCCGCGCTTCGCGATCACCTTGCGGACTGTCCCACCTGCCGCGCCGAAGCCGACGCGCTGGCCACCACGGGGATGCTCCTGGCCGCTGCAGCGCCCGATGATCTGCCCGCTCCGCCCGGGGCCCGTGAGCGGATCCTCGTCGCGGTCCGCGAGACGGGGCGCCCGCGAGCGGTCCAGGCGTCGGTCCCCGAACCCGCCGTGGCCCCCATGCCCCCGTCCACATCGCCCGGGTCCGCGACCGCCCCCCGTGACGGCGCGCGGCACTGGCGCTGGCCACGCCTGGCGCTGCCGCTCGCGGCCGGGGCGATGGCGGTGCTGCTCATCGCGGCGACACTGGCAGCGATCGACCTGGGCTCGCAGCGCGACGGCACGCAACGGCAGCTGGCCGCGGTCGTCGAGGTCGTCTCCGCGACGGGCCAGATCCTGGCCACGCCCGACCATGCCAGCCTGGCCCTCACGGCGACGAACGGGACGCGCGGCGGGACCGTGCTCTACAGCCCGTCGAGCGGCGAGCTCGTGGTGTGGGGCCGCGGCCTCGACGAGACCGCGTCCACGGAGCGCTACGACTGCTTCGTCATCCACGACGGCCAGGCCGTCCCGGTCGGCTACATGCGCCAGGCGGGCGACCTCGCCTACTGGGTGGGCAACGCCCCGAGCGGCACGCCCCTGGGCACGCCAGGGGACCAGTTCGTGGTCATCTCCAGCGAGGCCGGATCGCAGCCGGCGTTGAGCGGCACCTTCTGAGCGTGCCGCGGCGCGAGCCGACGTCCGGCCGCGCCGCGCCGCCGGAGCGCGGTAGCATCGGGTCGATGGCGCGCGGCGGCAACCTGGTCCCCGAGGCGGACGTGACGGCCATGTTCGAGGCGATCGTGCCGGTCTATGACCGCCTCAACACGCTGATGACGCTGGGGGCCGACGCGCGCTGGCGGCGGCTTGCCGCCGAGGCGGCCGGACTCGAGCGCGGCGACGGCGCGCTCGATGCGGCATGCGGCACGGGCAAGCTCGCCCGGCTGCTGGCCGAGCGGGTGGGACCCTTCGGTCGCGTAAGGGCGGTCGACCTCGCGCCGGCGATGGTGGCGCGGGCGGCACAGGAACATCGCGCCTTCGTGCAGCTGACGTTCCAGGTGGCGAACGTGCTGGCCCTGCCCTTCGAGGCGGGCGATTTCGACGCGGCCACGATCGCCTTCGGCCTGCGTAACCTGGCCGACTTCGAGGCCGGCTTCAGCGAGCTGGCGCGCGTCGTGCGACCGGGCGGCCGGGTCGTCTGCCTCGAGCTGTCCCTCCCGCCCCATCGAGCGCTGGCCCGCCTCTACCACGCCACCTTCCGGCGGACCGCGCCGCTGGCCGCCGCGCTCGCCGGGGGGCCGCGTGACGCGTACCGCTACCTGCCGGCGTCCCTCGATGGCTTCCCCGACGCCGAGGCCCTGGCGGCGACGATGCGCTCAGCCGGCCTGGCTGAGGTGAGCTTCCGGCGGCTCGCCGGTGGCGCCGTCGCGCTGCACGTCGGGCGCGTCGGGAGCGGCCGCTCGGACGGGAGCGGCGGGAGGCGCCTCTGGCTCGGGGGCGAGCGGCGCGTCGACGACCGGTTCGGCCTCGACCGGGATCGGCCCGTCGGGGGCCAGGAAGGCCTCTCCGCCGAGGTACTGCGCGTGGAGGTCGAGGATCTGCGACACCAGCTCGACGGGAGCCTCGCCGCCCCAGGCGTCGAGGGTGCGGGAGATCCATGCCGCCTCGTTGGCCCGTTCGTCGGCGGCTTCGTCGGCATCGGTGCGACGCAGCACGCCCCGCACGAGCGCGTACCCGGCGATGCCCGCGCCCAGCCCCACGAAGAAGAGCCACCAGCCCCAGGCGTCGTTCATCGGCGCGAGTATAGGAGGGCGCCCGGCGACCCGTCGGCGAGCCCCCAGGCACCCGCTGGGTCGCGCGACCCGACAGCCGGTATCCTCCGCGGGTGATCCCCTCACCGCCCAGTTCGGACGTGGTGGTCATCCCCTTCCCGATCTTCGGGCAGTTCGCCCTTCCCTGGTACGGCGTCGGCTACGCCATCGCCATCGCCCTGGGGGTGTGGCTCACGGCACGCCTGGCGCAGCGGCGCGGCCTCGACGTGCGCCACGTCGGCGACGCGCTCCTGTGGGTGCTCGTGGGCGGCGTGGTCGGCGCCCGGCTCTACCACGTGATCGACCAGTGGGCGCTCTACAAGGACGACCTGCTCAGGATCGTGCTGCCTCCCTACAGCGGGCTGGCCCTCTACGGCGGGGTGCTCGGCGGGATGGTCGGTGCCTGGCTGTACACGCGCCACGCCCACCAGCCGTTCCTGCGTTGGGTCGACACGGTCATCCCCGCCCTCTTCTTCGGCCAGGCCATCGCGCGCTGGGGCAACTTCTTCAACCAGGAGCTGTACGGGCCGCCGACCAACCTGCCCTGGGGCATCGTCATCGACTGCGCGCATCGGGTGCCCGCCTACTCCTGCGACCTGTACCCGCCGGGGACGGCCTTCCACCCGCTCTTCTTCTACGAGTCGGCCCTCAGCTTCATGGGTGGCATCGTGGCGCTGGTTCTCATCACGCGCTTCGCCGCCCGCCTGCGCGACGGCGACCTGTTGGCCTTCTGGCTGATCTGGTACGGCGCCG
>DATHCS010000332.1:0-4706 GCA_035319405.1 Candidatus Dormiibacterota bacterium
CGGTGTCGCCGCCCCCGCCGCGCGCGATCCCGCGGTCCATGCGGCCGACGATGGACACCCGGTGCCGGTCCCCTCGCCCGCGGTCCTCGACCGACTCGCCGGCGTAGACCCCTCGACCCGCCGCGTGGGCTACGCGGCGAAACGTGGCGTCGACGTGTTCGGAGCGGCGGTTGGCCTGGTCCTGCTGGCTCCGCTCCTGGGCCTGGTCGGCCTGGCCATCCTCATCGCCGATGGGCGACCGGTCCTGTTCCGACAGCCTCGCGCCGGTCGCTACGGGCAGGCCTTCACGATCGTCAAGTTCCGCACCATGCAGGACGGCGCGGACGCCCTGCGGGCGGGCCTGCGTACCCATAACGAAGTGGCCGGCGGCGCCTCCTTCAAGATGACGCACGACCCCCGCGTCACGCGCCTGGGCCACGTGCTCCGGCGGACGAGCATCGACGAGCTGCCCCAGCTGTGGAACGTGCTGCGCGGCGAGATGAGCCTCGTCGGGCCGCGACCCCACCCCTTTGACGACCTTGCCGGCTACGCCGAGTGGCACTACGCCCGCCTGGCGATGAAGCCGGGCATGACCGGCCTGTGGCAGGTCAGCGCCCGTCGCGAGACCGACTTCGACCGCTGGGTCCAGCAGGACCTCGACTACATCCGCCGCTGGTCGCCGGCCTTCGACGTGCGGCTGCTCCTGATGACCGTGCCGGCCGTCCTTCGCGGAAGCGGGCGATAGGGCATGGGCACCGCGGACCCCGCCCGCGTCGCGGTCGTCGGATGCGGCCACGTCGGCCTGGTCATGGCCGCCGGCCTTGCCGAGCTCGGCCACGACGTCCACGGGATCGACCGCGACGAGGGTCTCGTCGAGGCGCTCCAGGCCGGCGTGGTCCGGCTGGAGGAGCCGGACCTCCCGGAGCTGGTGCAGAAGGGCGTGGCGAGCGGCCACCTCTGCTTCACCTCGAGCTACCCCAAGGCGATCGAGGCCGCGCAGTTCGTCTTCCTCGCCGTGGACACGCCACAGACCCTGGCCGGCGCAGCGGACCTGCGCAACATCCGTTCGGCGACGCGCTCGATCGCCAACGCGCTCAACGGGGTCAACCCCATCATCATCAACAAGAGCACCTCGCCCATCGGCACCGGCGAGACGATCGAGTCGATCCTCGAGCTGGCCCTCGAGCGCAAGCACCACCTGCCGCGCATCGCCGCCAACCCGGAGTTCCTGCGCCAGGGACGTGCCGTCCACGACTTCTTCAACCCCGACCGCATCGTCGTCGGAGCGCGCGTCGAAGACGACGCGCGATCGGTGGCGAACCTGTACGCGGGCCTGCCCGGCGAGGTCATCCTGACCGACCTGCGGACCGCGGAGATGATCAAGTACGTGGCCAACTCCTTCCTTGCCACGCGCATCTCGTTCATCAACGAGATCGCCCGCCTGTGTGAGCAGATCGGCGTCGACGTGGAACGGGTCGTGGAGGGCATCTCGCTCGACCCGCGGGTGGGGCGCCACTTCTTCCATCCCGGGATCGGGTACGGCGGCAGCTGCCTGCCGAAGGATGTCGCCGCGCTGCGCTACATCGGCGAAACCTTCGGCGTCGCGACGCCGGTCCTCTCCGCCGTCCAGGAGGTCAACACGGCCCAGCGGACCGGCGCCGTCCGCAGGCTCCGCGCCCGCCTGGGGACGCTCGAGGGCAAGGCGATCGGCGTCTGGGGCCTCACCTTCAAGGCGGGCACCGAGGACACCCGCGAATCACCGGCCATGGACGTCGTCGGCCTGTTGCGCAACGAGGGCGCCCACGTGCAGCTCTTCGACCCGTCGGTGAGCGACCACGCCGAGCGCCTGCCGGAGAACCTGCGCACGCACCTGCGCACGACGCCGCTCGAGGCGGCCATCGGGGCGGATGCCCTCGCGATCCTGACCGACTGGCCGCAGTTCTGCGACGTGCCCCTCCACGAGGTCCGCGGCGTGATGCGCGGCAACGTCGTCTTCGATGGCCGCAACCTGCTCTCCAGAGATGCAGTGGAGGCCGCGGGGCTGGCCTACATCGGCGTGGGACGCACCGCCACCGCTCACCGTCGCCGCCGAACCGACTGATGCGGGTCCTCGTGGCCGGCGGCGCCGGCTTCGTGGGCAACCATCTCTGCCGGCGCCTGCTGCGCGACGGCCACCACGTCGTGTGCGTCGACAACCTGCTCACCGGCCGACGGACCAACGTGGCCGACCTCGACGGTGCACCGGGCTTCGAGTTCCTCGAGGCGGACGCCGCCAGGACACCGCATGTGGCCGTCGATGCGATCGTCCACCTGGCATCGCCCGCCAGTCCCGTCGACTACGAACGCCTTCCCCTAGAGACCATGGCCGCGAACTCGCTGGGCACCTGGCGCCTCCTGGAGCTGGCCGCCGACACGGGTGCGGTCCTGACCTTCGTCTCCACCTCCGAGATCTACGGCGACCCGCTGATCCACCCGCAGCCGGAGACCTACTGGGGCAACGTGGACCCGATCGGGCCGCGCGCGTGCTACGACGAGTCGAAGCGCTTCGGGGAGGCCCTGGTCACCAGCTTCCGGCGGGTCCGGGGCGTGCGCGCAGCGATCGTGCGGGTCTTCAACACGTACGGCCCCGCCATGCGCCTCGATGACGGGCGGGTGATGCCCGAGTTCCTGGGGGCCGCCCTCACGGGCAAGCCGATGCAGGTCCACGGCGACGGACGCCAGACCCGCTCGTTCATGTATGTGGACGACCTGGTGGATGCGCTCCTGCTGGTGGCCCTCGACCCGGCCGCCGACGGCCTCGTGCTGAACGTGGGCAACGAGGAGGAGGTCACGATCGCAGAGCTGGCCGAGCTCATCGCGACGGAGGTCGGGCGCGGAGCGACGATCGCACACCTCCCCGCGCGCGAGGGGGACCCGATGCAGCGGCGGCCCGACATCACGCGCATCCGCGAGCGGTACGGCTGGCAGCCGAGCGTGCCCCTGGCCGACGGGCTGCGCCGCACCGCGGCGTGGTACCGGGCCCTGCTGGCCCCTCAGGCCGCGGCGGCTTCTGACCAGCACGGCTCGCGCCGCTCGGCCGTCGCATGACTGATCGCCGCCCGTGGGCCTGACCCCCCCGGAGGGACACCGGCCTCCGGATCGCGTCGACGTGCTGGGCGTGGGCGTGAGCGCCATCGACATGCCGGCCGCGCTGCGCTCGATCGAGGCGTGGGTCGAGGCGCGCGCGCGGGAGTACGTCTGCGTGACCAACGTCCACGTCGTCATGGAGGCACAGCGCGACGGCCGCCTCCGCGAGATCCTCAACGGATCGGGCCTGACGACGCCCGACGGGATGCCCCTCGTGTGGGCAGCCCATCGCGCCGGTGCGCGCGACGTGCAGCGCGTCTACGGGCCGGACCTGATGCTGGGCCTGAGCGAGCTCGCCGCGGCGCGCGGCTGGAGCTCGTACTACTACGGCGGCCGCCCCGGCGTCGCCGGGCGCCTGGCCGAGCGGCTGCAGGCGCGCTTCCCCGGCCTGCGCGTGGCGGGCTGCGAGGCGCCGCCGTTCCGGACCCTCGACGTCGACGAGGACGCGGCCATGGTGGCGCGCCTCAACGCGGCGCGGCCCGACCTCGTCTGGGTCGGCCTGGGCGCGCCCAAGCAGGAGCATTGGATGGCCTCCCATGTGGGTCGGCTGGAGGCGCCCGTCCTGCTTGGCGTCGGCGCGGCCTTCGACATCCACGCCGGCACGCTGGCGCAGGCGCCCGACTGGATGCAGCGCAACGGCCTGGAGTGGCTCTATCGCCTGTCCCGTGAACCGCGCCGATTGTGGCGGCGCTACCTCTACACGAACCCCCGCTTCGTCTACGGGATCGTGCGCCGTCCGCCGCGGCTGCGTCCCGCATCCGAGGCGTCGGGGCGCGCCGGCCCGCGCGCGACGGACGTGGCCTAGGCGGGCTCCGGCGCGGGCCTTCGCGGTCGTCCCGGGCCCCGACCCGTGACCGGTGCGGCGGGAGCCGGAGCCTCTTCCGTCGCGTCGATCGTGACCGGCTCGTCCTCGCGGCTCAGCCGCATCAGGAAGAGCCCGAAGCCGAAGAGCGACCAGAACCAGATGCCGCCCTGCGGGCCGCCGATGTAGACGTCGAACGACGAGTTGACGAGGGCCGCGGCCCAGTACACGAAGACCCACCCCAGCAGCGCCACCAGGAGCGCGTCGCCGCGCCGTCGCGCCCGCCCGGCGGCCCGCAGCATCGCGACGGCGAAGGCGCCCTGCAGGCTGAGCCACAGGATCAGGCCCGGCACGCCGGATCGGGCGAGGACCTCGAAGGTGGTGCTGTGGGGCGCTCGCAGGTCGCTGCCGGCGCCGGAGAACCCGTCCGAGGTGGCGAGGTTGATGCCGTAGCCCTTGCCGGTCCAGAAGTACGGACCATCGAACGTGTAGTCGACGATCGTGCCCCACCAGGCGAGGCGCCACTCCTTCGTCGCCTCGGTCTGCGTGGCACCCTCGCTGGAGAAGATGCTGGTCACGTTCTGCACGATCTGGTCGAAGGAGATCGAACGCTCGATGCCCAGGTCGACCTGCGGGTTGACCAGCCAGGCGGAGGCGAACAGCGTGAGGGCCACCGCGAAGGGCACCAGCCACCGTGAGAGCCGTCGCACGAAGAGGCCGGACAGTGCCGCCATCGACGCGGCGACCATGCCGCCCCGGTTGATCGCCGCGCTGACGGCGAAGGCGAAGAGCCAGAAGA
>DATHCS010000333.1:0-4577 GCA_035319405.1 Candidatus Dormiibacterota bacterium
AGGACCACGATCGCCGCCACGAGGCGTTGCCAGGGACGACGGCCGCGCGTGGCATCGGCGACGCAGAGGACGATGAGGACGACTTTCAGGGCCACCGCCAGGGCCAGGCCCGGCGCCGTGCCGAGCGCGGCCAACGGCGCCATCGCCAGCACGGCCAGCGGGGAGTAGAGGAAGCCCTCCACGGCGTAGGGGTCGCCGCCCTGCAGGAGGGCCGTCGCGGCGGCCATGTTGCGGTGCCCGTCGATGGCCCAGTCCTGGCCGGCCGCGAGGACGCGCAGCAGCTGCGACGCGTCGGCGGCCAGCGCCGCCAGCCCCAGGGCGACGCTGAGAGCCAGCCCCAGGCCGGCCGCCAGGCGCAGCCAGGGCAGCCAGACCGCCTGCAGGCCCTGCAGTCGCGCGGCCGTCCGGGTCGCGTCGAGGTGGGACGCGCTCATGAGAGGGCCGCCTGGCGCGCCTGGAACCGCGCCCTGACGACCGCGAGCCGGTCCGGTCCGTCCCGCAGCAGCCGATAGGCCGCATAGGCCACGATGGCCACGGCCGGCAGCCCGTCGACGGGTAGCGCGAGGAGGAAGCCCAGGGGTGCCGTCATCACCGGGAACGCCAGCGTCGCGTAGTGGAGCTGCGTGGCCGGCCAGACGGCCGGCACGGCGAGCCAGCCCGCGGCCCGCAGGTCGACCAGCGCCAGCAAGGCGAGCGCGGCGAGCGAGATCGCCAGCAGCAGCGGGTCACGGTAGGCCGAGAAGCCACCGAACGCCTCCACCTGCAGGCGGGCCGAGATCGCCGCGAAGCCATCCAGGTACGTCGCCCAGAGCCCCGGCACGATGACCAGCGATGCGGCGAAGATCACCCCGGCCACGGCCAGGCTGCGCCACTGGCGCTCGCCGACCATGGGCACGACGGCGTAGATCTTGAGGACCGGCGCGAGCCAGCTCCAGGCGGGCAGGCAGATCAGCAGGAACAGGATGGCCATGTGCGGGTTCCCGCTGTAGACGCCCTCCACGAGCGGCGGGAAGGCGAGCCACCAGAGCGGCAGGCGCAGGCGGCGCAGCACGGCGATCGAGGCCCCCGCCGCCAGCGCCACCCAGATCAGACCCGTGAGCGGCCCGGGCAGCGCGGCGAAGGGCAGGAAGGCGATGACCGTCGGCGGCAGGCCTGCGAAGTGGGCGATATTCGTGCCGCCCTGCAGGTAGGCGTCCCAAGGCGACCCGCCGGCCAGGAAGGCCGAGGCACCCCGCGCATAGATGATGGCGTCGTGCCCCAGCGGCTGCGCCACCGGCAGCTCGGCCAGCAGATGACTGACGTCGAGGACCAGGAACCAGGCCAGCAGGCCCCAGGTGCTCAGCGCGCGGCGGATGTAGGCCCAGTCAAGGGCCAGCAGTCGGCTCAACTGAAGAGCACCCCCCACGCGTTGACGGCCACGCCGAACGCGATGAGCGCCTTCCACGGCCACGTCAGCGGCAAGCGGGCGCCCGAGGCGACCAGCACGAGCACGAAGGGCAAGGCGTCGAGGAAGTAGCGGAAGCCGAACTGGAAGAACCCGCCGCCGTAGTAGAGCAGGCTTGGCAGCAGGACCGCCAGGGCTGTCAGGCCGGCCGCGGCGACGAACGGGTCGCGCCATCGCGCCTTCGCCCCGAGCAGCAGGGCGGGGCTCTGCAGCAGGATCGAGAACCCGTAGCGATCCGGCTGCAGGAACAGGGGCGGCGGCGCCGGGATCGGCAGCTCGAGCAGCAGGTACCGCAGGTTGGTCGGCAGGTGCGAGAGGGCGAAGAGGCCCTGCTCACGGGCGGCGATGAGGACGGGCTCGGTGAGGGTCGCAAGGCCGTACCCGGACTCGAAGGGCGAGCCGAAGCGCGCCGCGTCATACCAGGCCAGGAAGGCCACCGCAGGCAGCACTCCCAGGAGCGCGAGGCCGCCGCGCCGCAGTGCGCCCGGGGACCACCGACCTGCGGCCGACGTTCTGCGGGTCGCGCCGGCGGGGCCCCAGCAGGCCACCAGGATGAAGAAGGGCACCGCCAGTGCCAGGGGGGCGCGGCACAGCAGGGCCGCGCCGATGAGCAGGCCCATCAGCAACGGCCGACGCCGGCCCGTGGCCTCGAGCAACGCCCCCAGGACCAGCGCCACCGCGACGAGCTGGCCGGTGTGCCAGACGCCGCCCTGTACCGTGACGGACCACATCTCGGTGCTGAAGGCGAAGAGGATCACCAGCCACAGCCGATCGCCCAGCCTCCCGCTGTCGAAGCGGGCCAGGAGGCACCAGGCGAGACCCACGCACGTGCCGGCGATGAGGCTGTTGAGCACGAACTCGGAGGGCACCAGGGAGGCGGCGCCCGTGATCGCCACGAGCGGCATGAGCAGGATCGCGGGGAAGGGACCGAAGGGCACGTAGACGTGAGCGCCGACCTGCACGACGTCCTGCGGGCCCAGCCAGCTCGCCGGGTCGAGCCACGTGCGGCCGTGCAGGAATGCATCGGCGAGGTAGAGGAAGTCGGGGCGATCGCGGTGGACCTGGCTGGCGATCGGGAGGTACAGCAGGCACGCGGCCAGGCCGACCACCAGGGCCGCCCACCGTGACGCCAGGACACGCGGGAGCAGCGCTCCAGCCCCGTCGAACGCGCGAGGCTGCGCCAGCGCCTGCCCGGTCACGCGGTGGCTCCGGCCGCCGAGGACGGCCTGCCCGGGAGGCGCGCCTCGAGCCGGCGGCGCAGCCGGGCGGCCGGAGTCGCCGTGGCCCACAGCGGGTCGAGGAGCGGCACGAGTCCGATGAGCATCGCCTCACCGTGATCCCAGAGGGTCGGCAGGCCCAGGGTCGCGGCCACGATGACCGTCCAGCGCCGGTCGGTCAGCGCACCCCACGTCACGATCACCGCCGCCAGCGCCAGGCGAGCCGCGAGGGGCACCGCCACGTGGTTGGCGCCGCCAGCGGGCGGCGTGCTGAGGAGCGAGTCGACCCACGCCGTCCAGGCCCCCGGCCATAGCAGCCAGCCCGCGCCAACGATGAGCGCGGTCAGCCCCAGGGCGCTGGCGAGCGCATGCCACTCCCGTCGCACGACGAACCACAGCAGGCCGATCCCCGGGGTGACCTTCGTCAGCAGCACGAAGCTCCAGGTGCCCGGGTAGCGGAAGCCGAGCACGATCGCCGCGGCCAGCAGCAGGTGGATGTTGCCCATGTACAGCTCGTAGCTGATGGGGGCGAAGGCGAGCGCGAGCAGCCACCATCGACCCGCCAGCCACAGGTAGGTCCCGGCGAGGAGGCAGAACCAGAGGAAACTGAAGGCCGGCCAGTCGAGGAGCGACGTGAGCTCGAGGAGCGGCACGAAGACCGGCGCGTAGCGATAGACACCGATGCCGTTCGCGGACGCGGTCCCCGCATAGAGGTCCGCGCGCGGGAATCCCCAGTACGAGCGCGCGTCGAAGCCGAACGACGCGATGAGGGGGCCTTCGATGATGAAGACGGCCGCCAGCACGGCGAGTGCGGTCACCAGCAGCACGCTTCGCAGCAGCGCCTGCGCGAGCGGGGCCTCGATGACCGTCTGCGCGCTCGCCAGCGTGCGGCGGGGGATAGCGGCGCGCTGCATCGGAGGTCCAGCGTATCAGCGCCGTCACCGGCGCCCGTAGCCCATTCGTACCGGTCACGCGGGGCCCGACCGGTGCTAGATTGCACCGGCCTTGGGCCCCCCCGTGCTGCTGTTCGTGGCCGCCTTCGCCGTCCGCCTGCTGGCCGGCCTCCTCTTCCACGGGCCTGCCTACCTCGACGCGTTCTACTACGTCGATGTCGCCCAGCAGGTGGCGTCCGGCCACGGGCTGCAGGTGCCCTTCATCTGGAGCTTCGTGGAGGTGGGCGGCACCATCCCCGCCGACCCGACCCTGCCGGTGGCGTCGAACGCCCACTGGCTGCCCCTCGGCTCCCTGGTCCAGGTGCCCTTCATCTGGCTCCTTGGCCCCTCGCCCCTGGCCTACGCGCTGCCCTTCTGGCTGGCCGGCGCCGCGGCTGCGCCCCTCACCTGGTTCATCGGCCGCGATGCCGGCCTCGCGCCGTGGCAGGCGTTCGCCGCCGGCCTGCTGATCGTGGCGCCCGGCGCCCTCACGCCCTTCATGTCGCAGCCCGACAACTTCGGGCTGTACCTCTTCCTCGGCGCACTCGCCCTCTGGCTCTGCGCACTTGGGCTGCGCGGCAGCCGGCGTGCCTTCGTGGCCGGCGGGCTGGCCGTGGGCCTGGCCAGCCTGACCCGTAACGACGGGGTCCTGCTGGGCGTGCCCTTCGCGCTGGCCTTCCTGGTCGAGCGCTGGCGCGCCTGGCGCAGCGGCGGACTCTCCGGGGCGGGTGCGCTCCTCGGCCGCGGCGGCACCATCGGCTGGGCCGCCGCGTTGGGCTGCCTGGGCGGGTTCCTGCTGCTGATGCTGCCCTGGTATGCGCGCCAGCTGGCGGTCTTCGGCCAGCTGCTCCCCTCCGCCGCCACCGGGCGGATCCTGTGGATCACCGACTACCAGCAGCTCTTCAGCGTGACCGGCCAGCCCGGCCTCGGCAGCTTCCTGGCACAGGGCCTGGGGCCGCTCCTGCTGAGCCGGCTCCTGGGCTT
>DATHCS010000334.1:0-7660 GCA_035319405.1 Candidatus Dormiibacterota bacterium
GCAAGCTTCCTCGGCCCTCGCGCGCCGAGCCGGGGTCGACGATCCAGGCGTCCTCGATCTCCAGACGCTGGCAGGTCTCGCCGAGCCGGGGGCTCATGCGGGCCTCCCGGCGTCAGAGCTGCCGGCAAGCAGCTCCAGCACGGCCATCCGCACCGCCACGCCGTTCGCGACCTGGGCCGTGACCAGCGAGGCCGGTCCCGCCGCGACGTCGGGTGCGATCTCCACCCCCTCGTTCATCGGCCCGGGATGGAGCACCACGACGCCAGGCCGGGCCAGCGCCAGCCGCGCGGTGGTGAGGCCGTAGCGCGCGCTGTACTCGGCCAGGGCAGGCAGCAGGCCCGCGCTCATGCGCTCCTGCTGGAGACGCAGGGCCATCACGGCATCCGCCTCCCGCAGCGCCGAGGCCAGGTCGCTGGTGACCGTGAGGCGGCGGTCAGCCGGGAGGGCGCGAGCCCAGGCATCGAATCCGCGCAGCAGCGTGGCCGGCCCGCAGAGCCAGAGGTCCACCCCGCACGCCGTGAGGCTCCAGATGTTGGAGCGGGCCACGCGCGAGTGGAGGACGTCGCCCACGATGGCCACCTTCCGACCCTCCAGGCTTCGGCCCGGCAGGTGGCGCCGCAGCGTGAAGAGGTCGAGCAGCGCCTGGCTCGGGTGGGCGTGCCGCCCGTCCCCCGCGTTGACCACGTGGCCGCCGAAGACCGTGGCTGCCAGGTACGGGGCGCCGCTGCGGGCGTGCCGCATCACCAGCACATCGGCGCCGAGCGCTTGGAGCGTCCGCACGGTGTCGAGCAGCGATTCCCCCTTGGTCACCGAACTGGCCGTCGCGCTGACGCTGGCGACGTCGGCGCCGAGACGACGGGCGGCGGTCTCGAACGAGACACGGGTGCGCGTTGACGCCTCGTAGAAGAGGGTCGTCACCGTCCGTCCCTGGAGGGACGTGCGACGTCCGCGCGCATCGAGCACGCCACGCATCTCCTCCGCCAGGTCGAGGACCGTCCCCAGCTCGCGCGGCGTGAGGTCCGCGACGTCGAGCAGGTGCGGTCCCCAGCTCATCAGGCCGGGGACTCCGCCGTCGCGGCGGCGCGCTCGATGTAGACGCCGTCCCCGTCCGGATCGGTTTCCTCGAGGTGGACCTTGATGAACTCCTCGCGCGAGGTGGGCACGTTCTTGCCCACGTGGTCGGCCCGGATGGGGAGCTCGCGATGACCGCGGTCGATCAGCACCGCCAGGCGGATGGCGGCCGGCCGACCGTGGTCCATCAGCGCGTCCATGGCGGCCCGGATGGTGCGCCCCGTGTAGAGCACGTCGTCCACGATGACCACCGTGTGACCGGTCAGGTCGAAGGGCAGGTCCGTGCCCTTCACGACGGGCTGTCGCGCCACCAGTGACAGGTCGTCACGGTAGAAGGTGATGTCCAGGGCGCCGACCGGCGGGCGTACCGCCTCGTGCGCCGCGATCGCGTCGGCGAGCCGGCTGGCCAAGGGCACGCCGCGCCGTTGGATCCCCACCAGGGCGAGCCCCTCGGCGCTGCCATGCTTCTCCACGATCTCGTGGCTGATGCGCACGAGCGCGCGGCGCAGCTCGTCGGCGGTCATGATCTGGCGCGCGTTCACGATCCTCCTCTCGCCGGGCTCACGGGGCCGGTCCCTGAGGTCGATCGAGGATAGCGCGTTCCTAGAAGGCGAGGGTCCCGCTGCCGACCTGCTGCAGCCGCAGGCCCCCGTTGCCGGCCGAACCCCAGGTAAGCACGCGAAGCTCCTCGTCCTGGGCATCGGTCGGCGCGACCCACGCGGCGTGGCCGAGGCCGATGGAGAAGGCTCGCAACGCCGCCGTCGGCGCCAGCAGGTCGGGCAGCACGCGGCCATCCGCCGCGGTCGGTGCGATGAGCAGCGTGCCCACGTCCCCGTCCGCCGCCCGCGAGACCCACAGGCCGTAGGCCGAGCCGTCGCTCGTCCAGCGCACCAGCCAGTCGGCGATGCGATCGCCCGGCGTGGCCAGGGTGTAGGGCTCGAAGGCCACGCGGGCGCCTTCGCTTGGGCTGGGCCCAGCGCTCGTCGCCGCGGATGCGCTCGGGCGGGCCCTCCCCGTGGGCGCGGACGATGGCGCCGCGCTGGTGTCGGGCGGCGTCACGGACGGGCTGGGTGTGGCGGGCACGGTCGTGGTCGCCGCGGGCGTTGCGGTCGGCCGCGTGGCCGTACCGTTCGGTGAGGGGGCCGTGGATCCGGTGGGCGTGGCGCTCGCCGCCGGCGTGGCGGCGTAGGGATCGACGGAACGCCAGTCGGCGAGGACCAGCTTGCCGTCCACCGCGCGCAGGCCGGCGCCTGCGCGTTCGAGCGTCCCCTTGAAGTAGATCACGTAGCGGCCGCTGGGGTCGACCGAGGGCAGCCACGCTCCGGGCAGGTCGACCGCTCGCACTTCGTGCGAGGTGGGATCCATCAGGACCGTCACGAGCGGCGGCAGGGCGGAGCCGGCCTTGCCCAGGGCATGTGCCGCATGGCTGGCCAGGATGCGCGTGCCGACCCACGAGGCGAACCAGGAGCGGTGGTCCTTCGTGAGCGGCTGTGCCGACGCGTCGCCCGGCCGCCAGGTGTAGATGTCGGGGCCCTGGCTGCCGTCGGCGGGCATGGCGCTGAAGGCGAGCACGGACCCGTCGGGCGACCAGGCCGCTGGGGCGCCCGCGGCGATGACGTTGCTGAGGATCGCCCTGACGTGCCCCGGGGCGGCGGTGGGCTGCTCCGACGCGGACGGCGGCGGCGTGATGTCGGTGGTGGCCGCCGGCGAGGCATCCTCGGAGGCGGCCGGGCTCTGTGGCGACGAAGGCTCGACGGACGGCGTCCGCACGGGCGACGAGGTGGTCGGATGGGCGGTGGGGCTTACGCCGGATGCCGTGGCCGCCGGCGACGCACTCGAAGCGGCCGGCTCCGACGCGGTCCCGCCGGGCAGCTCGAGGACCGAGTAGGTGGCATGCCCAGCCTCGTCGCGGCCGGTGATGACGAGCCGCCCGTCGCTCCCCAGCGCGAGGTCGCTCGGGTCGACGCTGGTGTCCACGCGCATGAGGGGCTTCGCCTCGGCGGCGGCGCCGGTGCAGTCGTAGGCCGGCGGCGGGCAGAGCTCGCTGACCTGGGCCTGGTAGATCGTCAGCTCGTCACCCTGACGCGTGATGTAGGCCACCGGCTGGGGCGTCACCGCGAAGGGTGTGGGGTTCGCGGCGGTCGGCCGCGAGAGGCCTGGCAGCACACCGCTCTGCGTGGCGATCAGCGCGATGAGCGCGCCGACGCCGACCAGCGATCCGAAGGCGAGGCGGCTCGGATGGCGCACGCCGCGGGCGACCTCGTGATCGAGGGCGGTGCTCGTGCGCGCCCACAGGTCGCGCGGCGGGACGTCGCTGGGCAGGCCCCGGAAGAGCCGCCGCTGCTCCGCGTACTCTGCCGCGACCGTGCGGCAGGCAGGGCAGGCTTCGAGGTGCGCCGCGAGGTCGGTCGCCTCGGCAGCGGACAATTCGCCATCGAGGCGACGCGCGAGCAGCTCGCGGTAGGCGGCGTGGCGATCCCAGGGGCTCACGGTCGCGCTCCCGCGCTCACGGCTCATCCTCGCGCCGGCCCGGCTCGCGGCGCGCCTCGCGCTCGTGGGTCGCCTCCCGCTCGGCGGAGGCGGCGCGCTCCACGACGAGGGCCTGGCGCAACGACTCACGGGCCCGCGTGAGCAGTGCCCGCGCGGCCACGTGCGACACGCCGAGCGCCTCCGCCAGCTCCAGTCCGGTCAACTCGTGCAGCTCGGCGAGAAGGAGCGCCTGGCGCTGCCTGGCCGGGATCCGCCCCAGTGCGCGCTCCAGTTCGGCCGAGACGCGGCGATGCAGGGCCGTCTCCTCGGCGGAGGCGACCACCTCGCGCGATTCACCGGTCCACGGCACGAAGCGCACGATCCGCCGACGGCGCAGCTCGTCGAGCGCCGTGCGGCCGGCGATCTGGTAGAGCCAGGCGCGCCCGCGGGCCGGGTCCTCGAGGCTGTCGAAGGCGCGGTAGGCCTTGACGAACGTCTCCTGCGTGAGGTCGGCGGCCAACTCGGGATCTCGGACCATGCGTGCGAGGTACGCGTAGATCTCGCCCTGGTGGAGCCGGAACAGCTGCTCCACGAAGGCTCGGGCGGTCGCACGGTCGCGAGTCATGGCCGCGATCCCCACGGCGGCCTGGGCGATCGACACCGACGACAGGGTCCTCTCCAGGCGCGGATCGGAGCTGGGCCGATCCCGGGGCGCAACCGCGAAAGCGCGCCCTCCGTCGTGCATTGACGGGCCGCGAGGTCGTTGTGTGACGGGGCCAGATCCAGCCCCGCCTCAGCGCCGCGGCGCATCCCAGTCGGGCGCCGCGCGCCTGGCGCCTGCGGGCTCCGGCGCGGCGGCCAGCAGGTCGGCCACGGCCGCCTCGGGGCTGATGGGATTGACCGGGAGGCCGGTGCCCAGCTCGAGTCCCGCGATCTCGCGCAATCGAGGGTGGATCTCCCAGTGCCAGTGGTACGTATCGTCGACGCGGTCCAGCAGCGGCGCCGTGTGCAGCACGAGGTTGTAGGGCGGCCCTTCCAGCACGTCCAGCAGGCGCAGGACCTTCTGCAGCGTCTCTGCGGCGCTGGTCAGCTGGGCGTCGGTGGCCCGGCCGAAATCGGCCTCGTGGTGACGGGGCACGACCCACAGCTCGAACGGCGAGCGTGAGGCGTAGGGGGCGAAGGCGACGCTCGCCGCGTCCTCGAAGACGAGCCGTTCCCCGTTCGTCGTCTCGTCCCGTACGAGGCGGCAGTACGGGCAGGTCCCACGCTGGATGAGGTAGCGGGCGGCGCCGCCCAGCTCCTCGCCCACGCGGTGCGGGATCTGCGGCAGGTCGTACAGGTCGAGACACAGGTGATTGGTGAGCGCCCCCGCCTGACGGCCCCAGTTCTGGACGACCTGCACGTACGAGGTGAGCGCCGCCTGTCGCGCCGCGAGGATGGCCTCGCGTGCGCGAACGAGCATCTCGACCACGATGGCCGGCTCCTCCGCCGCGAGCGCGCCGTGGTGCTGCGGCGGCGCCACGATCGTCTGCCACGAGCCCACGTCGGCCACCAGGCCCAGCCCCGGTTGCCGCGGTTCGCGCTCCGGTTCGCGACCGTCGCGCGCCTCGCGGCTCTCCCGCGACTCGCGCTCCGGACCGGCGATGGAGAAGGCGTGCTGCTTGAGGATGCGCGTGCGGACGCCACCTCCGGGTGGCTCCGCGCAGTTCGCGCAGTGTGGGTTGGCGATGGGTTCGGCGCGCCGCGCGAAGCGACTGCGATCGTAGGCGCGGTCCACGACCACGGCCACCCACCAGCCGGTGACATCGTCGCGGCGCAGCTCGAACATGCCGCCGGCCATCCGCATCAGCCTCCCGCGGCGGCTGCCAGCGGTCGGCGGGCCTGCGAGGCGGCCTCGAGGGCGTCGCGGAAGGCGGACGCGAACACCTCTGCCGCTTGCTCGAGAGGCAGGCTGGCCGCCTGGGCCGGTGTCCAACCCAGCTCGCGGGCGATCGAGGTCACCTCGACGTCGGGCAACCCACAGGGGTCGATCAGGGCAAAGCCCCCAAGATCGGTGGTGACGTTCAGGGCACTGCCGTGGTAGGTCACGCCGCGCTCGACGCGGATCCCCAGCGCGCCGATCTTGCGCGGGCGCGGCCCGGCGGGATCGACCCAGCAGCCCGGGAGGCCGTCGCGACGGTCCGCGGCGACGCCGAACGCCGCGCACGTGTCGCGCATCGCGGCCTCGAGGACGCGCACGAACGGTCGCAGCAGGATCCCGCGCGCCGCGAGGCCGATGATGGGATAGGCCACCAGCTGGCCCGGCCCGTGGAAGGTCACCTCTCCGCCCCGCTCGACGCGGTGGACGGTGATGCCCAGCCGGGCGAGCTCCTCGGGGGCTGTGCGGATGTGGGCGGGATCGGCCTGCCGCCCCAGCGTGAGCACCGGCGGATGCTCGAGCAGCAGGAGCTGGTCGGGGACCTGGCCATCCGCGCGCGCGCGGGCCAGCTCGTGCTGGCGCTGCAGCGCCTCGTCGTACTCCATCCGCCCCAGCCAGCGGACTTCGAGGTCCATGGCCACAGTATGGCAGGGGTCTCAGGAGCCCCCTCGCATGGCACACTCGCTGCCGTGCACGAATGGGACGCCTCGACCTACGACCGCATCGCCGATCCGCAGGAGGCGTGGGCGAGGCGCGCGCTGGCTCGCCTCGAGCTGCACGGAGACGAGACGGTGCTCGACGCGGGCTGTGGCAGCGGGCGTGTCACGGAGCACCTCCTGCCGCGCCTGCCGCGTGGCCGCGTCGTGGCGCTCGACCGCTCGACGGCCATGATCGCGGAGGCGCGTCGTCGGCTCGCGGTGGCGGAAGCGTCGGGCCGCATTCGCTTCGTGGTGGCCGACCTCGGGGCGCCATTGCCGCTCGCGGAACCGGTCGATGCGGTGTTCTCCAATGCCACCCTCCACTGGGTGCGCGACCATGCGGCCCTCTACCGGAACCTGGCGGCCATCCTGCGGCCGGGCGGCCAGCTGGTGGTGGACTGCGGTGGGGCCGGCAACATCGCCTCGGTCGAGGCCGCCTTGCGGGCCCTGGACCATGACTGGGCGGGGCCGTGGACCTTCGCCTCGCCGGAGGCGGAGACGGATCGTCTTCGTCAGGCCGGCTTCGAGGGGATCCGGGTCTGGCTCGAGCCCGCGCCGGCCCGCTTCCCACCCGGCGAGCCCTTCGAGACGTACCTGCGCACGATCGTATTGCGGGCCGACCTGGAGCGGCTGCCTGCGCACGAGCGAGATGGCTTCGTCCACGCCGTGGCGTCGCGGCTGCCCGGACCTGTCCTCGACTACGTGCGCCTCAACGTCGTGGCGCGGCGGGCGACCTGACGTGGCGCCTTCGGGTCCGCCCAGGCGCGTGCGCCTCGGCGCGTACGCCATCTGCCGCGACTCCGCGGGCAGGCTGCTGCTCTGCCACGTCGCGCCGGGCCTGCTCGACGCCGGTCGCTGGACACTGCCCGGCGGCGGCGTGGAGTTCGGCGAGCACCCGGCGGACGCTGCCCTGCGCGAGCTCCGCGAAGAGAGCGGCCTGGACGGCGAGCTGGGCGCCGTCGAGTTCGTCCACTCGCTGCTGGTGCCGCCCGGGCAGTCGAGCTCGGGTCAGGAGCTGCACCTCGTCGGGGTGGTCTACGCCGTGCGGGTGACCGGCGGCCGGCTTCGCCCCGAGGTCGACGGCTCGACCGATGGTTGCGTCTGGCATGACCTGGCGGCCGCTTCCCGACTCGAGCTGACCGACCTCGCCCGCCAGGCCCTCGATCTGGTGACCGCTCGAAAGAGGCGTCTCGGTCGCTGGTCAGAACGGTCGCCAGGCCACCCAGAGGATCAGCACCGCCCCCAGTAGCGCGACCCAGCCTATCGCGAAGACGACCATGCCGAGGATGATCCCCTCCATCGCCTCACCTGGCCGAACCCGCCCGCTTCGGACCAGCACTACGGCGGTCGCGGACGAGATGGCGACACCCAGCCAGAGCCAGGGCGACGTGAGCCAGGGAATGTAGTCCCATGCGCCCATCATGATCGCTATCGAACCACCCGCGACGATCGGAATGCCAAGCAACAGATTGTTCGCAAGGTGACGGCGACTGCGCGCGATGAC
>DATHCS010000335.1:0-5631 GCA_035319405.1 Candidatus Dormiibacterota bacterium
CTCGTCAACACCGCGGCACGCCTGCAGTCGGTGGCGCCGCCAGGGACGGTGCTGGTCGGAGAGGCGACCTACCGCGCGGCGGACAAGGCGATCGCCTTCGAGGAGGCGGGGGCGCCGCTGCTGAAGGGCAAGTCCGCACCCGTACCCGCCTGGCGTGCGCTGCGGGTGGTGGCGCAGCGCGGCGGACAGGGCCGCTCCGAGCTGCCGGAGCCGCCCTTCGTCGGGCGGGACGAGGAGATTCGGCTGCTCAGGGACGCGGTCGTGGCCACCGGTCGCGACGGCCGCGCACGGCTGGTGTCGGTGACCGGACCGGCGGGCATCGGCAAGTCGCGCCTGGCGTGGGAACTGGAGAAGTACATCGACGGGGTGGTCGAGGACGTCTACTGGCACCGTGGCCGCTCCCCGGCGTACGGCGACGGCGTCACGTTCTGGGCCCTGGGCGAGATGGTGCGCAGACGAGCGGGCCTTGCCGAGAACGACGACGAGGCCACCACGCGGGCGCGGATCCAGGCGATGATCGGCGAGTTCGTCCTCGCGCCCGAAGATCGCCGCTGGGTGGAGCCGGCGCTGCTGACGTTGCTCGGCCTGGAGCCCGCACCCGCCGGCGGTCGCGAGGTGCTCTTCGCGGCATGGCGCCTGCTCTTCGAGCGGATCGCGGCGCGAGGGACGACGATCCTGCTCTTCGAGGATCTCCAGTGGGCCGACGGCGGGTTGCTCGACTTCATCGAGTACCTGCTCGAGTGGGCGCGCTCGTCGCCGCTGCTGATCGTCACCCTGTCGCGCCCGGAACTGCTCGAACGGCGACCGGACTGGGGCGCCTCGGCGCGCCACTTCAGCGCGCTCGCCCTTGAGCCACTCTCGCCGTCGGCCATGCGCGAGCTGCTCGCCGGCTTCGTGCCGGGCCTGCCCGAGAGTGCGGTCGACGCCATCCTGGCCCGGGCGGACGGCGTGCCGCTCTACGCGGTCGAGACCGTTCGCGCGCTGGTGGCCGAGGGCCGCCTGGAGCGCCTCGAGGGCGGCTACCGACCGGTCGGTGACCTCTCCGAGCTGGCCATCCCGGACACACTGCGATCGCTCATCGCCTCGCGCCTGGACGGACTGGAACCGGCCGACCGCAGCCTCCTGCAGGACGGCGCCGTGCTGGGCCAGACGTTCACCATCGAGGGCCTCGCGGCGATGGCCGGCGTCGCGCCGGACGTCCTGGAGCCTCGCCTTCGGGCGCTCGTGCGTCGCGAGCTGCTCGAGCTCGAGGTCGACCCCCGCTCGCCGGAGCGCGGTCAGTACGGCTTCGTCCAGTCGCTGATCCGTGAGGTTGCCTACGGCACACTGGCCAAGCGCGAGCGACGCGCACGCCACCTGACGGCGGCCCGTTACTTCGAGGTTCTGGGCGACGAGGAGCTGGCGGGCGCGCTCGCGTCGCACCTGCTCGCCGCGCACCAGGCGTCGACCGCGGGCCCGGAGGCCGAGGCGGTGGCCATCCAGGCGCGCCTGGCGCTGCGAAGCGCCGCCGAGCGAGCGGCCACGCTCGGCGCCCACGACCAGGCGGTCGCATACCTGCGACAGGCCCTCGAGGTGACCGCCGACCCCGCCGAGCGAGCGACGCTGGAGCTCCGGGCGGCCCTGTCTGCGTCACTGGCCGCGGATCACGATGCCGCCGAAACGTTGGCGCGGGCCGCTGTCGAGGATGCTCGTACGGTCGGCGACTCAGTGAGGACGTCGGGCGCCAGCGCGGGGCTGGGATCCGTACTGCTCTCGGCAAACAAAATCCAGCAGGCCGTGCCGACGCTCGAAGACGCGCTGCGCGAGCTGCCGGAGGGGGCCCCACCCGAGCTCCGGGCACGGCTCCTGGTGGACCTTGCGCGCGCCCTCTATCGGATCAACGAGTCAAGCCGCTCGGTGGAGTACGTCGACCAGGCCCTGCCGATCGCCGAGCGTCTCGACCTGGTCGACGTGATGGCGGACGGCCTCAACAACAAGGCGGCCGCGCTGGGGTACCTCGGCCGGCGGCGCGAGGCCGTCGCCCTCATGGAGGCGGCCGTCGTGACCGCTCACGAGGCTGGCCTGGTCGATGCGGAGCTGCGGGCACGCAGCAATCTCAGCAGCATCCTGTGGGGCCACGATTCGCGGCGCGCCGGGGAGCTCCAGCGGGCCAACCTGGAGCTCGCGCTCCGGGTCGGGAACCGGGCCATGGCCATCTGGATCGCGGGACCCGCCACGGCCTGGGCGTGGCAGGCCGGCGGCGATTGGGATGCCGCGCTCGAGTCGCTCGAGGAGATGCTGGGCCTGGCCCGGACGCTCGAGGACGAGGCCAGCCTGCGCACCGTCCAGTCCTTCATCCTCACCTCGCGTGGCACGCCGCCGGACCGTGCACTCGAGCTGGCCGAGGCCGCTGCGGCCACGGCGGCCGACCCGGCGGACCTGGCGCAGGTCCGTATGCTGCGCGCCGCTCGTGCCTTCCTGGCGGGGGATCTGCGCACGACCGCCGAGGAGCGCATCCGGGCCGCTGACGAATTCGCGCCGCTGGCCCACATCTACCTGGACTCGGCCATGCGGCCGCTGCTCTGGGCGGGTCGGGCGGATGCAGCGCGGACCGTGGCCGACCGTATGGCCGAGCTGCCCGGCTCGAACGGCAAAGCCAACAGCAGCGACATCCGCGCGGCGTGGGCAGGGATCGCGGCGCTGGAGGGTCGGCGCGACGAGGCGCTGGCCTTGTATCGCCAGGTGTTCGTCGAGTGTCTGGGCTTCGGCATGGACTTCGTCTATGCCGAACGCGTGCTCGACGCCGTGAGGCTGCTCGGCGCCGACACACCCGAGCTGCATGAACCCGCGACTGAGGCGCGAGCCATCTTCGAGCGGCTGAAGGCGGCGCCGTACCTCGCCTGGCTGGACGCGGCGCTGGCGGCACCCCACGCCGATCGGCCCCCTGCCCCCGCCACTCGCGGACCGGACCTGACAGCGGTGGATCGACCCGCGTCCCGTGCCTGAACCCATCGCGGATCGCAGTCGCGCGCAGCGCGACCTGGACCGGCTGGTCTTCTTCTCGGACGCCGTGATCGCCATCGCCATCACCCTGCTGGTGATCGGCCTGCGCGTGCCCGACCTGCCGCCGCACGCCACGGATGCCGACCTGCGCGCCGCCCTGGTGGCGATGGCCCCGCAGTTCTTCAGCGTGATCCTCAGCTTCGCCGTGATCGCCCTGTGGTGGACCACGCACCACCGCTTCTTCGCCTCCGTCGCGCGCCTGGACGGACGGCTGATCGTGCTCAACCTGCTGTTCCTCAGCGCCATCGCCTTCCTGCCCTTCCCCACCAGCCTGCTCGGCCGGACGGGCCTGCCGACGGCCGTCGCGCTCTATGCGGCCACCAACGCCGCGATCGGCTACGCGATCGCCGGCATGCGCGAGTACGCCGACCGGGCGGACCTGCTCGCCCCTGACATCCCGCGCGACGCGTTCCGCCTGCGCACCCGGCGATCACTGGTGGCCCCCACGGTGTTTGCCGCGTCGATCCTGGTCGCGCCGATCAACCCAATCCTGGCGGGCTGGTCGTGGAACCTGATCTGGATCCTGACCCTCGTGATCCGCCATTACCGCGGCCCCTCGGCGCGGTACTGACCCCGCCGCGCGAGGATCCCCGCGCGACTCAGGGAAGCGAGGCCAGGACCTGGGCAGCGAGCGCCGGGTCCCCACTGGCCACGTCGATCACGAGGTCGTCACGCGCGTAGAGGTAGTCGAGCTGCCCGCCGTCGCCGTAGTCGACCTTGACGATGGCCTTGCCGCCGACCATGGCCTGGGACGTCGTGATGCCGGAGCTGCCGGCCGCCAGCCAGCTCTGCACGATGTCCTGGCGCAGGACGTTCCCGTCGGCGCCCTTGACCTGGTAGGCCACGAGGTCGAGGTCGAGTGTGCCCGACTCGTCGAACGCCTCCGCCAGGCCGAGGTCGGCAGCGGTCTTGCCCATCGCCTGCAGGGACGCCAGCAGGGCCTGGCTCGACGCATCGTCACCGAGCGCGACCGTGCCGCTCGTGCTCTGGGTCCCCAGGCTGATGCCGTTGACCGTGTGGGGCAGGACGGCCTCGAGCGCCGGCAGATCGTGGGGCGTGGTGTCGTCCGCGCTGCTGGTGTCCGTGGGGCCGCTCGCGCCGGGGGTCGCACCGCCGCCGGGCACGGTTCCTGTCGCGCCCGCGGTGGCACCGCCATCCCCCAGTGCGGCGATGCCGCCGCCCGTGGCGGTGGCGAGGGCCTCGTCCTGGGCCGTGGCCGCGGTCTCGAGGTCGGGCTCGGCGACAGCAGGAGAGGCGGTCAGGTAGACCACCACCTCGCCGCGCCGGAAGGCCACCATGGTCGTGCCGTCGGCGTCGCTCCAGGCGAAGGAGTCGTCTCCGAGGTCAGGGAACGTCGCGTCCGTCGCGCCACCGGCGAGCGCCGTGTCGTGCGCGCGCGTGATCGCGTCCTCGGCGCTCGCTCCGACGCAGCTGACGCGGACCGCCACCGTGGGCGTGACAGCGGCCGGTGCCGTGGCGGCCGAAGGGGCCGTGGCGGCCGCTGCTGCCGCGGGACTCGAGGGGGCGATCGAGACGCCGGTCGACGCGCTCGGCTGGGGGGACGGGGCGCCAGCCGCGGTGCCAAGCACGGGCCCCACGAGGGTCGTGCTGTACCCGTCGGCCACGAAACTGCTGCCAAGAAGCGCCCAGCCGGGCGGGAGGCTCGTAGCGTCCGGGAGCGCATCCCAGGCCACGCCCTGACAGGTGGCCGAATCGCCGCCCGACGGTCGCAGCACGACCACGGCAAGCGCACCGGCCGCCATGATCAGGGCGACGAGCGCCAGCCCCGCGGCCAGCGCCGGGCCGCGATCGGGGGGCGGTGGCACGGCCACACGACCGCGGGACCTGCGGCTCACCGGTGAAGAATGGGCCCGTTCGCTGAAGGCATCCTGAACGCTGAGCAGGCCGACCCCGTTCGCGTCAGGCCGCGCGAAACCCTGGGCCGGGCGCCCGGTCCCGCTAGGAGGGCGGCGCTGCGAGCTCCTCGGGCACGCGCGCGACGTCGCGGGCGAGGCTGATGATGCGCAGACGACCGGGCACGGCGGGGTCGTCGTGGATGGGTCGCCCCAGCATCCACGAGCGCACCACGTTGGCGAGCTGCTCCGGATGCGACCAGTTGAGCGCGTGTGCCGCGCCGTCGATGACCACCGCGGTGACGTGCGGCAGCTGGGGGGCCATGACGCGCGCGCGGCTCTCGTTCACCAGGGGGTCGCGACTGCCCAGCACGATCAGGGTGGGGACGGTCATCTCGGCGATCCGCTCGAGCGTGGGCTGGGCCAGCATGGAACGGGCCAGGTTGATCGACGGAAGCACGCCGTAGTGGAGGTAATCGCCGGCCGTGACCGGGGCCAGGTCCAGCGGCTCGCGCAGGAAGACGCGAAGCAGCTGGCTCACGCCACGCAGGAAGGGCTGGTTGTACAGGCCGCCGGCGGGCGAGCAGAAGATCGCGCCCTGGATGCGGTCGCGGTGCGCGTGCACGAACTGGGCCGTGATGGGGCAGCCCAGCGAATTGCCCAGCAGGACGGCGCGCTCGAGGCCGACGGCGTCCATGAAGCGCGCCAGGGCGTCGGCCAGCTGCGGAATGGTGAA
>DATHCS010000336.1:0-4097 GCA_035319405.1 Candidatus Dormiibacterota bacterium
ATCACGAAGAGCAGGATCACCAACAGTCCGGCGACCAGGCAACCGACCACGTGCGGATCGTACTCAGTTGCCATCCGCAGGCGAGCTTCGCGACACGGGGTCCGGCACGCGGCGACGCCTGCGGAGCCGGCGCCGCGGCTAGACTCCGGCGGTGATGGAGGCTGCCCGAACGTACGGCGCCCAGAGCATGACCGCGCCGCTGCGGCGCGCCCTGCTCAAGGCTCCCGGCCCGGCCTTCGGTCGGGCCTTCGAGGACCCGGCTCTCGGGTTCCTGCATCCCGTCGACCTCGCGCTCGCCCGGCGGCAGCACGCGCTGCTCGCGGAGCGGCTCAGCGGGCTGGGCGTGATCGTCGAGCTGCTCGACGCGGAGACGGACAGCCCCGACCTCGTCTACATTTTCGACCCGCTACTGGTCAGCCACCGCGGCGCCATCCCGCTTCGCAGCGGCAAGCCCAGCCGGCGCGGCGAGGAGGCGGTGCTGGAGGGCTGGGTGGCGAGCGCCGGCATCCCCACCCTCGGCCGGATCGTGGCGCCCGGCACCGTGGACGGCGGCGACACGTTCTGGCTGCGCCGCGACCTCTTCTGCATCGGCCGATCGCTGCGCACCAACGACGCGGGGGCCCGCCAGCTAGCCGGCCTGGTGGGCGGCGACGTGCGCGTCTTCGATCTGCCCTACTGGCGCGGCCCCGCCGAGCTGGTCCACCTGCTCTCGGTCATCTCCCCGGTCGCCGAGGACCTGGCGGTGGTCTACCCACCGCTCCTGCCGGCGGGCCTGTGGGACCTGCTGGGCGAGCTCGGCGTCCGTCGCGTCGAGGTGCCCGACGAGGAGTACGGCACGCTCGGCTGCAACGTGCTCGCGGTGCGACCCGGGGTCGTGATCATCGCCTCCGGGAACCCGCGCACCCGCCGGGCGCTCGACGCGGCTGGCTGCGAGATCCACGAGTTCGAGGCGAGCGAGATCGGACTCAACGGCTCCGGCGGACCGACCTGCCTCACCCGACCCATCCTGCGGGTATGAGCGGAACGCTCAGCGCGACCGAGCGGGCGCTGGTCGCGGGCCTCGAGCCGGCACGCCTCGAGGCCGAACTGCGAGCCCTGGTGGGCACCCCGTCAGTGACCGGGGACGAGGGCCGGGCGCGCGACCTGCTGGCCGGGCTGCTCGACGCGGCCGGCGCGCAGGTGGAGGTGCTCGACACGGACCCCGCCGCCCTCGCCGACGACCCGGACTGGCCGGGCGCGGAGATGCCCCGCACCAGCCTGCCGATCGTCGTGGGGCGCTGGCGCGCGCCGCGGCCAGGGCCGCGCGCCCTCCTGGTCGGCCACCTCGACGTCGTGCCAACCGGCGATCCATCCAGCTGGTCGGTCGATCCCTGGGCAGGTGAGGCCCGCGACGGGCGGCTGTACGGACGGGGCGCCTGCGACATGAAGGGCGGCCTGGCGGCCATCGTGGGGGCGGCACGAGCGGTCGCGGCGGCCGGCGGGCCACGCGCTGGCGAGCTGGTGGTGGTGGGCGTCCCCTCCGAGGAGGACGGCGGGGCCGGCATGCTGGCGGCGATCCGCGCCGGCTGCGTGGGCGACATGGCCGTCATCACCGAGCCGACCGCCCTGCAGCTCGTCGTCGCACACGCCGGCGCCATCACCTTCCGCCTCGCCGTGCCGGGTCGGGCGGCGCACGCCTCGGTGCGCCGCGAGGGCGTCTCGGCGCTCGACAACCTCTACACGCTGCTGCATGCCCTGGAGGCCGACGAGGCCGCCCGAAACGCCGCCGAGCACGACCCCCTGATGACGGACCTCGGCCTGCCCTACCCCACCATCGTGGGCAAGGTCAGCGGGGGCGAGTGGGCATCGACCGTGCTCGACCAGGTCGTGGTCGAGGGGCGCTACGGGGTTCGTCTCGGACAGACCTGGCGCGACGCCGAGGCCGACCTGCGCGAGGTCATCGCCGCCGCCGCGAGTGCCGACCCATTCCTGCGCGCGCACCCGCCGTCCCTGGAGATCACCGGCGGGCGGTTCTCCTCCGCGCGCGTGCCCGCGGACGCCCCCGTGGCCCGCACGCTCCACGATGCCATCGCGGCGACACTGGGCCGCGCGCCGCTGGCCGTGGGCGTGCCCTACGGCGCCGACATGCGGCTGCTCGTCAACGAGGGTGCCACCCCGACGGTGCTCTTCGGGCCAGGCGACGTTCGGCGCGCCCACGCCGCGGACGAGTGGGTGCCGCTCGACGAGGTGCGCGACTGCGCCGCGGTGCTGGCGGTCTGGGCCGGCCGCGCGCTCGGCCTGCGCTAGAGCTCGCGGCGGCGGAAGCTCCACATGCCGGCCAGCAGGACCACGCTGATCCAGGCCACGCACCAGGCCACGTAGGCCAGCGAGGCCGGCGCGTCGACGTAGAAGGGGAAGGCCGCCGCGGCCCGCGGCGCCTGCGCGTAGGCAAGCAACACCGCCGCCGGTTCGAGCTGGTAGAGCGCGCCCCGCCACAGGCCGTCGGTGGGCAGCAGGAGCCGGCTGAGATCCCCGATGGTCTCGACGGTGGGGTTGTCGAACGCGGTCCCGATCCCGCCGATGATGCCGAGCACCCAGGCCACGCCGAAGGCCCCGACCACGAGCACGCCCGTGGTGATCGCGCTGAGGCGGGTCGCCAGGGCGAGGGCCAGGGTGAGCAGGATGGTCGCCTCGGCGACGAGGAAGGCGATCGTCTCCACCGGATGGGGTGGGCTGTAGCCGGTCGTCAGCTCGACCACCACCAGCTCGGCGATGCCGGCGGCCGCCGTGTAGCCGCCCACGAGGAGGAACACGCCGATCCACTTGCCCAGCACGAGCTCGGCCCGCCGGATGGGACGGGCCAGCATGGCAAGGACGACGCCGGACTCCAGGTCCGACGCCATCAGCGGGGCGGCGATGAAGGCGGCGCTGATGCCCAGCACGAAGCTGAACATGAAGGTCACCAGGATCAGGAGTTGCGACTCGAGCAGCGTGCGCTGGGCCGGCGTCAGCGGTTCGCCGCGCGGCTGGAAGGTGGCCACCTGGCTGAAGCCCCACCACGACAGCACGATCGAGCCGAGGGTCAGCAGCAGCAGGGCCAGGAAGAGGCGTCGCCGCACCGCCTCGGCAAGCGTGAGGCGGGCGATCGTCAGTACGGGCACTCAGCCATCTCCCCCGCTCACGAGCCGGCTGAAGCGCTCCTCCAGGGACTCGCGCCGCGGCTCCACGGCGTAGACGCGGGCGCCGCCGGCCACGAGCCCGGCCACGACCTCCGGCACGCGGTCCGCGGCGAGGCCGCGCACGGCCAGCCACTCACCGTCGTCGCGCACGCTGCCGTAGCGTGCCAGTCGCGCTCGCCCGGCCTCGTCGAGGCCCCCCACCCGGAAGCGCACCTCGTCCTCGGCCAGCAGCTCCTCGAGCGTGCCGAGGGCCACGACCTTGCCCCGGTCGATGATGGCCACCCGGTCGCAGACCTGTTCGACCTCGGTCAGCAGGTGCGAGTTGAGGAACACGGTCGTGCCGCGCTCCTTGAGGCCACGGATGATGGGTCGCATCTCCATCCGCCCCACGGGATCGAGGGCCGAGGTCGGCTCATCGAGGAAGACCAGCTCCGGGCGGCCCAGCAGCGCGGCGGCCAGGCCCAGCCGCTGCTGCATGCCCTTGGAGTAGCCCCCGACCCGGTCCTGCGCCCGGTCCCGCAGGCCGACGATCTCCAGCGCGTCGGCAATGGCCGCGGCCTGCCCGGCGCGTGGCAGGCCGGCCAGGCGGCTGTGGAAGGCCAGCAGCTCGCGTCCACTCATCCAGGGCTGGTAGCGGAAGAGCTCCGGCAGGTAGCCGATCGCGCGCCGGGCGGCGACATCGCCGAGTGGCCGGCCCAGCACCCGCCCGTTGCCGGCCGTCGGCGCGGTCAGGCCGACCAGCAGCTTCACGGCGGTCGTCTTGCCCGCCCCGTTCGGGCCCAAGAAGCCGAAGACCTCGCCACTAGGCACGCGCATCGAGAGGCCGTCCAGTGCGGTCGTACGCCCGTAGCGCTTGACCAGGTTCTCCGTCTCGATGACGAGATCGGCCATGGCCCTGGGAGCGGCAGGCGGGCCCGGCGGCGGGGACGCGCCGGGAGC
>DATHCS010000337.1:0-3704 GCA_035319405.1 Candidatus Dormiibacterota bacterium
GTCGCGCCGCCGGTCGTGGTCCCGCCGATCATCACCGCGTACGAGCCGGCAGCCCAGACCCCGTCGTCAGTTCCCCCGTCGTCGCCGCAGCGGCCGACTGCGCTACCGGTCGCCTCGATGGCGGCCCTGGCGCCAGGGTCCCCCACGACCTACGGTGGGCCGGCCGCCACGCGGGCGGGCATCTGGGATGTCTCGACGGTCGATCCTGGCTATGCCGCCGCGGCGGCGGCCGCGGCCGAGAACGTCCGGCGCCATCGCAAGTCCGGACGCTGGGTGCGCGGGGGGCATTCGGGCCACCTCCTGCGCCAGCCCGAGGACCCGCGGCGCCGGGTCGGCCGCGACGCCTCCGCGGTCCTGCTCGTGGCAGCCGTGGCGGGCCTCGTGCTGATCGGGGCCAATACGCTGCAGCTGCCGGGCTTCGGCGCCACGCCGACGCCCGCCTTCGTCGCTGATGTGCATCAGAGCACCTCGGCAACACCACGACCGACGCCGAGTCCCGTCGAGGAAACGGTCAGCCCTTACCCGACCGCGACGGTGCCGCAGACTTCGAACCCGCCGGCCACGGCGCCGACCGCTCCGAACACCCCACCGGTCACTGGCGGAGGCACTACGACCGCTCCGTCCACCCCGAGGCCACCGATCCGGCCCACCGCCACGCCGCTGCCGCCACTGACGGCCATCTTCACCTGCGATCCCTGGACCACGCCGGCCAACGCACCGGTGACCTGCTCGAGCCAGAACGTCGTGGCCGGCGCGGCCTACGAGTGGCTTGTCGGTCCGGACCCCAGCTCCCTGACGGTCGTCGGCCATGGGTCGACCCTTACCTACGTGTTCACGAGCGACTACGCTGACAACCTGGGTTTCATCCGGCTCGTGGTGACGCGTGGCAAGGAGACCGCCACGAAGGACGGCGCGGTCACGGTCCAGTAGGCGCGCCACGGTCTGGGGCGCGCTCGCAGCTGCTATACTCCGCGCGCCTTGACAGGTCCTCCAGGGAGCGAGTCCGAACGGGGTCGGATGGCGTACATCGCCCTCTTCTCCGAGATCGGCATGATCTTCCTGGTGACGACGCTGGCGGGCGCGCTGATCGGCTACTGGGCCGACAAGCAGCTGGGAACCTTGCCCATCCTCGCCACGGTCGGCCTGCTCGTCGGGTTCGCCATCGGGGCCACGGGCGTCTGGCGCCTCATCAGCCGGTTTCTGGCGACGTTCGAAGACTGAGACGACCCGAGCGCGGCTGACCGCCGCGCTCATCCACGTGGAGCGTGTGTGGCGACCGAGCAGGACGCGCTGACGGCTGCCGAGCCGGCGGACGAAGCGCCCCCGACCCGATCCCGGCGGCGGCGGCTGCCGATCGTGGTGGGCTTGCTGGTAGCCGTCGTCGTGCTCGACATCCTCGCCTTCCTCTTCGTGCCACCGTTCCCCAAGGGCGGCACGCCCGGTGAGGCATGCACGTTCCCCGTCTGCTTCATCAACGGGAACCTGGAGTTCCCGCCGCCGCACGTGATCATCGATTTCGCGCCGAACGATCCGTTGCCCACGGGGCCCGTGGTGGTGGTCTTCCATCCCAGCATCACCTCGACCCTGCTGACGATGTTCATCCTCAGCACGGTCCTGCTGGTGGTGGCGTTCTTCCTTGGCCGCCTGCGCGGGATGGCCCCTGGTCGCTGGCAGAACGCCTCGGAGTGGGTCTACGAGAGCATCGCCGCCTTCGCCGACTCGCTCGGCGGGGTGGCCGCCAGGCCCTACGTGCCCGTCTTCGCGGCGTACTTCCTCTTCATCCTGGTGATGAACTGGAGCGGCCTCCTGCCTCCGATCGGCAAGGTCGAGGAGCTGCGCGCGCCGACCAGCGACATCAACGTCACGATCGGCCTGGCCCTGGTGGCCTTCCTCTTCTTCGAGTTGCAGGGGTTCCGGCGCAACGGCGTGCGCGGCTACCTCGGCAAGTTCTTCCCCGTCTACGAGTTCCGGCAGGGCCTCGGCAGCGGCCTGCTGGCGATGTACGTCGGGCTGGTCGAACTGCTCCTCGAGTTCGTCAAGCCGATCACGCTCTCGATGCGACTCTTTGGCAACATCTACGGCGGCGAGGTGGCCCTGGGCGTGATCACGGCGCTCTTCGTCTCGCTGCTGCCGGTGGGCCTGCTGCTGCTGGAGGGGATGCTCACCTTCATCCAGGCCATCATCTTCTCGGTGCTGACGCTCATGTTCACGCTCATCGCGATCGAGCACCATGGCCACGAGGAGGGCGAGCTGGCCCACGAAGGCGTTGCCTCGTTCGAGGAAGCGATCCACGAGGACCGGTCGGCCCGACCGGTCCCCGCTCAGTGACGCCACGACCGCAGGTCGCGGCCAAGAGGAGGTAGTCCCGACATGAACTTCATCGGCGCAGGCCTGGCCGCCCTGGGGGTGCTCGGCCCCGGCATCGGCATCGGCATCCTGGGGGGCCTGGCGGCGACCGCCATCGGTCGCAACCCCGATGCCGCGGGGCAGGTGCGCGGCCTGGCCATCATCCTGGCCGGTTTCGCCGAAGGGCTCGGCGTGCTGGCCATCGTGGTCGGCTTCCTGGCCATCTTCCTGGGCCAGAGCGCCTAGCGGACGTTCGAGGCCCTGCCCGTGGATCCGCTCGCCCTGCTCCAGCTCGCCGGACGGGACACGCTCGCCCTGGCCGCCGAATCGGGAAGCTCGGGCCTGACGATCAACCTCTTCTGGATCATCGTCAGCGCCCTCAACTTCCTGGTCTTCCTGGCCATCATCTGGGCCATCTTCTTCAAGCCCGTGTCGACGCTCCTAAGCAAGCGACGCGCCGTCATCGAGCAGGGACTCCGTGACGCCGACGTGGCGAGGCGGGAGCGCGAGGCCGCGGCCGACGAGAAGCAGGCCCTCTTGCACGAGGCCCGCCAGGAGGCGGCCGAGGTCGTCGCCCGGGCCCAGCGCATCGCCGAAGAGGCCAGGGCCCGCGAGGTGCAGGAGACGCGCGACGAGATCGCACGGCTGCGCGACCAGGCGACCGCCGACATCGCCGCGGAGAAGGAGCGGGCGTTGAGCGAGGTCCGAGGGCAGATCGCCGACCTCGCGCTGCAGGCCGCCGGCAAGGTCGTGGGCGAGACCCGCACCACGGACCGCGAGCGCCGCCTGGTGGAACAGTTCCTGAGCGAGGTCGGCACTCCCGGCCCCGCCGCCCGTAACTGAACGATGGCCCGTCGCACGACGTCCGCGCGCCGCTACGCCGAGGCGGCATTCGAGCTCGCCCAGGCATCCGGCGATCCCGCCGCCTGGCGCACGGACCTGGAGGCTGCGGCCGCCCGGCTGGCGGACCGGCGCCTGGCGGCCGTGCTGGAGAACCAGGGTCTGCCCCTCGAGGCCCGCAGCGAGCTGTTGAGCGCGGCGCTCGGACCGCAGGTCCGGCCGCAGATCCGCAACCTGGCGTCCCTGCTGCTCCGGCGCGGTCGCAGCGAGCTCCTGTCCCGCGTGGCGGAGGAGTTCGCCCGGCTCGACCGGGCACGACAGGGCGTCACCGAGGCCGTGGCGACGAGCGCCGCGCCACTCGCGCCGTCGGACGCCGCCGCCATCGACCGCCGATTGACCGAGCTGACCGGCGGCCGCATCGAGCTCACCACCCGGGTGGACCCGGACCTGCTCGGCGGGATCGTCGTCCAGGTCGGTGACCGCCTCATCGACGGCAGCGTGCGCGGTCGCCTCGAGCG
>DATHCS010000338.1:0-3022 GCA_035319405.1 Candidatus Dormiibacterota bacterium
CCGGTGGTCCCGTCGCCCGTGAGCAGCTGCAGCGCGAGCTGGGTCTCCTGCAGCTGCGCCTGGGACAGTTCCGCGCGGCGGGTGGCGACGTGGTGGGCGCCCTCGCGGCGCTGCAGGCCGCGGCTCAGCTCGTGCCCGCCACGGCGAGCGCTGAGCGGGCCCGCGTCCTCGCCGCCCTGGCACAGCACCAGATGCTCGAGGGACGGTTCGAGGAGAGCGCCGAGATCGCCGACCAGGCACGGGCCGTGGCGGCGACGGTCGGCGAGGCGGCCCAGGCGGAGCTGGGCCACGCCACGTGCACGCTGGCCGTGGACCGCGGCTACGCGGGGCATGTACGGGAAGCGCTGGCCCTCCTCGACGAGGCGGCCGAGGTGGCGCGCCACGAGCGGCGCCTGGACGACCTGATGCGGGCGACCGTCAACCGGACGCATCTGCTGATGATCGTGGACGTGCGCCTTGACCTGGCCCTCGCCGCGGCCGAGGCCGGCATCGCCTCGGCACGTGACCTGGGGGTGGAGGCCGTCTACGGCAGCCTCATGCACGCCAGCGCGGCCGACATCCTCCATTGGCTGGGCCGCTGGGATGAAGCGCAGCGGGAGGCGCGCACGGCCCTCGAGTGGAGCCCCGGTCGCCTCGCCTGGAGCCCGCTCCTCGTGCTCGGCGCCGTGCTCGTCGAGTCTCGCGCCGACGAGGAGGCCAGCCGCACCGTCGGCCAGATCCTGCTGCAGCTGGAGTCGGTGCCGGAAGGCCAGTGGACGGCGGCCGTACAGCGGACCGCGGTCAGCTTCGCCCTCTGGCGCGATGACCTCGCCGACGCGGACCGCGTGGCACGTCGTGGTTGGCGCCGCGTGGTGGAGACCGATGACTGGCGCCAGGCGGCACTGGCGGCGTCAACGACGCTCGAGGTGTGCGCCGCCGTGGCGGATGCGGGCCGAAGCCGGCGGGACGTGGCCGCGGTGGCGACCGCGGGTGAGTTCGGCAGCGGCGTGCTGGTCGAGGCCGAGCGCCTCGTGGCGGCCGCAGAGCTGCCTCCCAAGGTCGGCGCTCGGCGACAGGCGGACCTGCACGTGGCGACCGCCGGGGCCCACCTCGGCCGGGTGCGCGGCCGGCACGATCCGGCAGCCTGGGGCGCCATCGCGGAGGGCTGGATCGACCTGCATGCGCCCTACCAGGCGGCCAAGGCCCGGTGGTGGCAGGCGGCGGCCGCGTTGCAGGCTGGCGGACAGCGCACCACTGCCCGTGCGGCCCTGACGGATGCATGGCAACTCGCCGCGTCGCTGCCTGCCCAACCGCTGCTGCGCGAGCTGGCCCGCCTGGCCCAACGGGCGCGCATCACCCTGCCAGCCCTGCCCGGGGAGGTCGCGCCGACCACGGGCAGGCCGGTCATGGGTGCCCGCGAGCCGGTGGCGGTTGGCCCGGGTCGGTCGACCGCTCCCGGCCAGTCGTTCGACCTGCCGCCGAGCCTCGAGCGCGAGCTGGTCCCCCTGGGGGCAGCGCCGCTCGAGACGTCAGCCGCCGCCGGCCGCGCCGCCCCCGCCGACTTCAGTGCCCGCCTCGCCCCGCCCGTGGCGCCGCCCGAGCGCGACCCCTTCAACCTCAGCCCGCGCGAATACGAGGTGCTGGCGATCGTTGCCGAGGGGCGCACCAACCGCGAGATCGCGGAGCGGCTGTTCATCAGCGAGCGCACGGTCGGGGTCCACGTGCGCAACATCCTGGGCAAGCTCGGGGTCTCGGGCCGTGTCGAGGCGGCCAGCGTGGCGATCCGCCTCGGGCTCGTGCCGGGGGTCCCGCGCGGCGTTCACGGGGGCTGACGGACTTCGGCGACAATAGCCCGCATGCACACGTCATCCGCGCGCCTGGCGCGCACCCTGGCGCTCCTGGGCGCCCTGCTCCTGCTCGCCGCCTGCACGTCAGCGGCAGGAGCCGCCGGCTGGACCTACGCGCCGCCCATCGCCACCGCCGCCCCGAGCGGCTCGGCGTCACCGAGCGGTTCCGCCGCCCCAAGCGGCTCGGCCGCGCCGAGCAGCAGCGCCGGGGCCGGCAGCGTCATCGAGCTGCACGAGACGGCCGACCTCAAGATCACGGACCCGAGCGGCCAGCAGGTGACCAACATCAACGTGAAGAAGGGCGAGACGTACACGTTTCGCATCACCAACATGGCCGGCTTCACCCACAACTTCTACATCGGGCTGCCGGCCGACCTGCAGGCCGGGAACAGCGCCAACCTGACGGGCACCGGAGACTTCTCGAGCGGGACCAAGGAGTTCCAGTACACGTTCACGGGCGATCCGGTGGGCTTCGGCTGCATCGTGCCCGGCCACTACACGCTGATGAACGGGACCTTCACCATCCAGTGACCGACGCCGTCTGCTATCGCGACGCGTACGCGCGGTCCGTCGAGGCCGTCGTCGACGGGATCACGCCGGGATCCGAGGGGCCGCTGGTGACCCTCGATCGAACCGTCTTCTACCCAGGTGGTGGCGGTCAGCCGGCGGACCGGGGATGGCTCGATGGCCCCGATGGCCGGCGCTGGCCGGTGCTGTCGGCCAAACGCGAAGGCGACCGGATCGTGCACCAGCTCGAAGCCGGCGGCTCCGCCCCGCCGGAGCCGGGCGATCGCGTCACGGCGGTCCTCGACTGGGAGCGGCGCTACCGGCTGATGCGCACCCATACCGCCTTGCATGCCCTCTGCGGCGTGGTGTGGCGCGACCATGGCGCGCTGGTCACCGGCGGCAACATGGAGCCGGGCTCGGGCCGCATGGACTTCGAGTTCGAGACGATGTCGGGCGAGCTGGTGGCGACCATCGAGGCGGCCGTCAACGCCGAGCTGGCAGCAGGTCGCGAGGTGCGGGTGCAGGTCCTGCCGCGCACGGAGGCGTTTGCCATCCCCGACCTGATCCGGACCAAGGTCAACCTGCTGCCGGAGGGCATCAGCGAGGTGCGCACGATCGAGATCGTGGGCCTCGACCTGCAGGCGGACGGCGGCACGCACGTCGCGAACACGCGCGAGGTGGGCCGCCTG
>DATHCS010000339.1:0-6245 GCA_035319405.1 Candidatus Dormiibacterota bacterium
GCCGACGACGAGCAGCGAGAGGTAGACGAGGAAGAACAGGAAGTCGACGCCGGTGGCGAAGGCGGCCACGAGCAGGAAGGTCCCGACGCCGATGACCTCGAGCCGCCGCACCATCGCCGGGTCCCTCTGGCTGCGCCGCTAGGCCGAGCGCACGCTGGAGCGATCGGGCGGGGTCGGCGCGGCGGCGGTCTCGATGGGCACCGTGGCCAGCAGCTCCTGCACGATCGCCGCGGGATCGACGTCGCGGATCGTGGCCGCGGTACGGATGATGAGGCGGTGCGCCAGGGCCGGCTCCGCGAGCGCCTTGACGTCGTCGGGAATGACGTAGTCGCGACCCTGAAGGGCGGCGTAGGCCTGCCCGGCGCGGTAGAGGGCCAGCGAGCCGCGCGGTGAGGCGCCCAGGTAGACGTCGGGATGCGTCCGCGAGGCGTTCACCAGGCGCACGATGTAGTCGCTGACGGCGGAGTCGACGTACACCTCGCGGATGGCGAGCTGCATCGCCCGCAGCTCGTCGACCGAGGCGACCTCGTCGATCTCTTCGAGCGGGTGGCTGCGCTTCTGTTCGTCGAGGATCACGATCTCCTCGAGGGGCTGCGGGTAACCAAGACGGAGACGCAGCATGAAGCGGTCGAGTTGCGCCTCTGGCAGCGCGAAGGTGCCCTCGTACTCGATGGGGTTCTGGGTGGCGATGACGAGGAACGGTTCCGGCATCCGATAGGTCGTCCCGTCGACCGTGGCCTGGCGCTCCTCCATGCACTCCAGCAGCGCCGACTGCGTCTTCGGCGTCGCCCGGTTGATCTCGTCCGCGAGCACGATCTGGGCCATGATCGGGCCGGGCCGGAACTCGAACTCCTGGGTCTTCTGGTTGTAGATCGACAGTCCCGTCACGTCGGAAGGCAGCAGGTCCGGCGTGAACTGGATGCGCCGGAAGCTGCAGCCGAGGCTCTTGGCGATGGCCTTGGCCAGCACCGTCTTGCCCGTGCCGGGCACGTCCTCGATCAGGAGGTGGCCCTGGCAGAGCAGCGCCACCAGCGCCAGGCGGACCTCGTTGTGCTTGCCGACGATCACCCGCTCGACGTTGGCGACGACCTTGTCGACGGACTCCCTGATGGCCATGGGCCGCAGCCTCCTCGGTCTGTCCGGGCGGGACCCGCTCGTGGCGGCTGGGTGGCGGACCCGTTGGGGGATACTACGCTACGACCGCCCGACCTGGTTTACCGGGCCTCGGCCATCAGGGCGCCAGCTTCAGCCAATCCCCCATCAGCTGGCCGCCGATCGGGGCCGCGACCTGGCCGCCGTGGCCACCCTGCTCGAGCAGCACCGCGACCGCGATGCGCGGTGCGTTCGCCGGGGCGAAGCCGATGAACCAGGCGTGCGGCTCCCCGCTTCCGCCCAGCTGCGCCGTGCCGGTCTTGCCGGCGGTCGGCACGCCCGGGATCTTGGCGCTGCCGGCGAACGGCTTGCCCCACGGGCTCTCGACCGCGGCCTGCATCGCCTGGCGCACGGCCGTGGCCTCGCTCGCGGGGAGCACCGTGCGCCAGACCTGCGGCTGTCGCTGCTCGATCAGCGAACCGTCGGCGGAGGCACGAAGCGCATCGACGAGGGTTGGGCGCATCAGCAGGCCGCCGTCCGCCACCGTGGCCGCCACGAGCGCCATCTGGAGCGGCGTGACGAACGTCGTGCCCTGCCCGTAGGCGGCGTTGGCCAGTTCGACCTCGTCGACGAAGCCGTTCAGGGGGCCGGTGCCGGCGGTGACCTGGCTCGGCGCGACCGGCAGGTCGAACGGGATCGAGGCCTCGAAGCCGAGCTGGCGGGCCCAGGCACGCAGGTCGGCCGCACCGATCGCGAGGCCGGCGTGGGCGTAGTAGATGTTGCAGGAGACCGCCGTGGCCTCGGTCAGGTCGAGCGCCGTGTGGCCGGTGAAGTCGTGATGGCCGTCGACGACCGTGTAGCCCTGGACCACGAAGCCGGTCTTCTCCTCTGCCGGCTGGTCCGGGAACGTGGTGGCCGGCGTGATCTTCCCCGAGCCGAGGCCCGCGATGGCCGTCACGATCTTGAAGACCGACCCGGGCGTGTACCGTCCCTGCGTGGCGCGGTTGAGCAGTGGCGAGGCACTCGCGTCGCCGGCGGAGAGCGACGCGAGGTAGGCCGCACCGGTGGCCGGATCGACCAGCTTGTTGGGGTCGTAGGAGGGGCTGCTGACCATCGCCAGCACGCGCCCCGTCGAGGGCTCGATGGCCACGATCGCCCCGCGGCGACCGCCGAGCAGGCGCGCCGCGTCGGCCTGCAGCCGGACGTCGAGGGAGGTGACCACGTCCTGTGCGGCGGTAGGATCGGGCCGGAACTTGCGCAGCAGCCGATCCACGGGCGTGATGCCCACGAAGCCCGAGAGCTGCGCGTCGTACGTTCGCTCCAGGCCGGCGGCCCCGAGCGTGGGGCTCCAGTAGCCGACCACAGGAGCGGCAAGGGGCTGGGGATAGCTCCGCACCTGGACGCCGCCGCGGGTCACGCTCTGGGCCAGGACCGTCCCCCGCGCGTCGAGGATCCGACCGCGAGGTGCGTCGCGCACGGCGGCGACGATCGGGTTGCCCGGATCCTCGGTCAGCGCCTGGGCGCGGATGCCCTGCCAGTAGCCGAGGCCCAGCGCCAGCGCCGAGTAGGCGGCGATGACGACGATCGCCAGGCGGAGCAGGCCTCTCGGCAGCGGCGGGGCGCTGCCGACGCGGGGCCCGCTCATGCGACGGCCCGTCCCAGGCGCTCGCGGCCGCCCGCCAGGCGACGGCGAAACCGCTCCGCGGGGCCGGGCCTGCCCGGCGGCGGCGGCGCCTCGACGCCGGCGTCGCTGAGCGCCAGCAGCAGGCCCACGCAGATCCCGCTCGCCAGCAGTGAGGAGCCTCCGTACGACACGAACGGCAGGGTCACCCCGGTGAGCGGGATCAGCTTCAGGTTGCCGGCGCTGATGATGGCCGCCTGCAGCACGATGACGAGGGTGAGGCCGGCGGCAAGCAGGGCGCGGAAGTCGTCGGCTGCCCCGGCGGCGATGCGCAGGCCGCGCTCGGCGAGCACGAGGTACAGGCCCAGGATGGCCAGCGCGCCGGTCGTGCCGAGCTCCTCGGCCAGGCCGGTGAACACGAAGTCCGTGTGCACGGCCGGTACGGGCACGCCGCCCGAGACGGCCGGCAGGCCCGCCCCGAGGCCGGTGCCCAGGATCCCGCCGCGGCCGAAGGCGTAGAGCGCCTGGACCACCTGGTACCCGCTGCCCTGCGCCGTGGCGAACGGATCGACCCAGATCTGGAAGCGGGTGCGGACGTGCGCCTGGAGCAGGTAGAGCAACACGGCCCCCACGACCGCGAGAGCGACACCGAGGGCCACGAACGACGCGCGCTGCGTGGCCAGGTAGAGCAGGGCGAGGAAGACGCCGAAGAAGAGCAGCGCCGCGCCCAGGTCGCGCTGCACCACGACGACGGCCAGGGCCACGCCCCACATGGCCAGCATCGGCAGCAGGTACGGCAAGGGCGGCAGGCGCAGCACGCCCAGGCGCAGGCTCATGCCCGCCAGCAGCGGCCGGTACTCCGCGAGGTAGCCGGCAAGGAAGACGACCAGGATGATCTTGAGCAGCTCGGAGGGCTGGCCCGCCAGGGGGCCCAGACGCAACGAGAGGCGTGCGCCGTTCACCTCCTCGCCCAGGGCAAAGACGAGCAGCAGCAGCAGCACCCCCGCGACGGCCCAGCTGTACTTGTAGCTGCGCAGCCAGCTGTCGTTGCGGACGACGATGGCGAGCACCGTCAGCACGGCCAGGGAGAGCAGCAGCCAGAGCAGCTGCAGCGGCCCGAGCGTCAGCTCGAGGGGCCCGACCTGCTGCTGCACGAGGTCCTGCGGCAGGCGGTTCATGAAGAGAAGCGAGATGCCGCCCAGGAGGCCGACCACGGGCAGCAGCACCTGGTCGGTGCGGCGGCCGGTGACGACGAAGGCGAGATGGCACAGGCCGAGGGCGGCCAGGTAGGCGAGCAGCGGGGCCGGATCGCCCACGGCCAGGCGGCCGGCCTCGGTGGTCGAAAGGCTGATCCAGCCCACCAGGAGGGCGACCGCCGCCGCCAGCAGCAGCAGCGTCTCGCGGTCGCGCCGCCGCGGACGGATCTCGAGCGCGGCGGCCCGCAGGCCGACCAGCGGGGCGCTCGTCATGCCGGGCGGTCGAGGCGGAAGCGCACCTGCCCGACCTGGATCTCGTCGCCGTACCCCAGCGGGGTGGGCATCGCGACCGGCTGGCCGTTGAGGAACGTGCCGTTGGTGCTCGCGAGGTCCTCCAGGTACCACGTTCGACCGCGGAAGGTGAGCCGCGCGTGGAAGGCCGACGCGAAGGCATCGTCGAGCGGGATCGTGTTGTTGATGTCGCGGCCCAGGCTGTTCACGGCCTGGAGCGGCAAGGCCGCCCCGGTCGCGGGCCGGCCGCCGGGTGACGCGATCACCATGAGCCGGCCGAGCGCGCGGTCGGCCACCGCGGCGGATGTCCGCAGGTCACGCCACAGGGTCCTCACGACGTAGGCCAGGAAGAGGTAGAGCAACCCGAGGAAGGAGAGCCGGAGCACCCAAACCAGCAGCTCGAACGCATCCATCGTCAACGGTCCTCAGGCCGCCGCCTCGACGGTCAGCACGGAATCGCCAAGGCGCAGCACGTCTCCAGGGCCCAGCGCGATCTCGGTCACGCGCGTGCCGTTGAGGAAGGAGCCGTTGGTGCTCCCCAGGTCGCGGTAGATCCAGGTTCCGCCGCGCGGCGTCAGCTGACCGTGGTGCCGCGACACCCGCCCGTCGCGGAGTACCAGGTCGTTGTCGGGCGCCCGTCCGATGCGCAGCCCCCCGACCTGCGGTGCCAGGCGTCGCGGCGGCGTGCCGGGCTCGCGTACGCTGAGGGCCAGGGTCGGTGAGCCGCGTGGCGGCAGCTCGAAGACGGCCGTGTGGCTGCCCAGCCCCTCGACGGCCAGCGGTGCAGGTGTTCCCTGCCCCGCATCGGGGGCTGTTCCAGGCGAACCGGGATCGGCCACCTCGGCGATCACCGCGACCTCGCCGCGGGGCATGGCGACGTTGGCATGAAGGCTGACCCGGGGCCGGTCGACCAGGGCATAGCCTCGCGCGTGGGCGCGCGCGAGCAGCTCATCGGCCAGCTCCGCCTCCAGGGTCGCCTGGTAGCTGGCGAAATCCGCCAGGTCGTCAGGGTGAAGCTGGACCCGGTAGCGGTTGGGGACATAGGTCCGATCGGCGCCGACGCGACGTTCCGTGTCCATGGCGCGCTCGAGACGGCGTTGCAGCTGCACGGGCTGCAGTCGCGTGTGGAAGAGCCGGCTCACGGGGCGCTCGAAGGCACGTTCGATGAAGCGTTCGAGCGCGAGGAACGGTCGCGGCATGCGGCCGGAAGGGTAGCAGAGCCCCCCGGACCATCACCGCGTCCGCGCCGGTACCCTCGGCGGGGAGCGCTGGACGGGCCCTTCTATACTCTGTGCCCCACCGGCGGTGCGAGACCGCCGAGGGCAGCAGGGGAATGATGTCCGAGCTCCTCACCGAGTCGTTCTGCGAGCGCTGCGGCACGCGCTACACCTTCGAATCCGGCGAACCCGAATCCAAGCGAACGGGCCTCAAGAAGGCCCGCGTGCTCGCCCGCGGCCTGAGGAACTTCGTCATGTCGGACGAGGTCTCGTTCGACACGGCCATGACCGAGGCGCGACGTGACGAGGAGCGCTCTCAGACCACGATGCAGCTGGAGGCCTTCCACGAGACCTTCAACTTCTGCATGGACTGCCGGCAGTACACCTGCCACGATTGCTGGAACGAAGCCGAGGGTCGCTGTCTGAGCTGCGCCCCGGCCCCCGGCCACCTCGAGACGGCCCTCTACCCGGAGCGTGGGGACGAGGTCGACGGCAGCGACCGACTGGCCGCCTTGCTGGGAGGGACGGCCAGTCCGCCGCCCCTGCAGCTCACCGCGCCAGCGGCCGCCTCCGCGGCCTGGCCCGAGGCCCCGGCCGTCGACGCGACGCCGGCCCCGCCCCTCGTGTTGCGGCCCTATACCCTCGATCGCCAGACTGCCCACGGCAACGGGAGTCCGGCGGCGCCTCCCCAGCCCGAGTTCGTTCCGGCGGCCGAAGCACTCCCCGCCGCCGAAACGGCCCCGACGGCCGAGCCGATCCAGCCGGTCGAGATGCTCCTCGAGCCCCTGGCTGAAGACGAGGTCGAGCCAGAGGCCATCGCGCCGGTCC
>DATHCS010000340.1:0-2081 GCA_035319405.1 Candidatus Dormiibacterota bacterium
GACGGTGGCTGGTCCTGCCGCATGAGCAACGGAACGGGACAGGAGCTGCTGCGCGGCGAGGTCCTCGCGACCTGAGCCCAGTGAGGCCTCAGCGCCCGTCGCGGAAGATGCGATCGTAGTTCGCCACCAGGTCGTGCCCGAAGGCCTCGGGATCGGCGCCGCGCCGGGCGGCCAGCCAGCCCGCCGTAATCGCGACGTGGGCCGGCTCGTTACGACGTCGTGGCGTCCCCGGCGGGGACAGGTACGGCGCATCGGTCTCCACGAGCAGCCGCTCCGTCGGCACGAGGCGCGCGACCTCCGCCGACGCTTCCTCGCCGGCGCGGAAGACGAGGCCGCTGAAGCTGATCGCAAGGCCCAGCTCCAGGGCGGCTTCGGCGTAGTCCAGCGGCCCCGAGAACGAGTGGAGCAGGGCGGGCGGGCGGTCGCCGAAGCGCGCCCGCCAAGGTCCCTCCCCCACGCCGGCGCGCCGCAGTTCGGCCAGCAGCTCGTCCTGCGCGTCGCGCTCGCCCAGGCGGGAGCGGCAGTGCAGGATCGCCGGGCGGCCCACCCGCAGCGCCAGCTCCAGGTTCCGCCGCAGGTTCGCCAGCTGCGCCTCACGCGGCGCGAAGGCGCGATCGTAGTCGAGGCCCGTCTCACCGATCGCTCCGACGACCGGGTTGACGGCCAGTGCCGCGATCTCGGCCCAGGCGTGATCGTCCACTTCGGCGGCGTGGTGGGGATGCACGCCCACGGCGGCATCGAGGAAGGCGTGCCGGCCGGCGAGCTGGACCGCGGCCCGGCACGATTCACCATCCCAGCCGGGCACGAGGATCCGCTCCACGCCGGCCAGCTGGGCGGCGACCGCGACCTCGTCCGCCTCGCCCTCGAAGCGGTCGGCCTGCAGGTGCGCGTGGGAATCGATCAGGCGCACGGCCGGCTCGGGCCCCGCACGAATCCGTCCACGTCCCCGGGCCGGGCCTCAGGCCGCGCCGGCATCTAGATCGAGGCGCGGGAAGAGGGGCTCCGGGGTCCCCATGCTCCCCGGCTCATCGGCGTGGGCACCCCACCGCAGCTCCTCCAGGAGGAGCGGCCCGCCGTTGCCGTCGGGGCCGTAGGGGTAGGCGTGGCCGAGCTGGCCCAGCACCCGCGGCGCCGACCCGGGCATGAACGGGGCGGCCGCCAACCCGAGCACCCGGCACGCCTCCACGAGGTCACCGAGGACATCCCGGAGGCGGGCCGCGGCCGCGGCGTCACCCTCGCGCGCGGCCTTGGCCAGCGCCCACGGCTGCTCCGCGTCGACCGTCTTGTTCGCGCCGCTCACGAAGCCCCACAGCGTGGCCAGGGCCTCGTGGAAGCGGAAGCCCTCGAGGCGTGCCTGGAAGTCGGGAAGGAGCGCCTCCCAGGCGTCGCCGAGAGGCGACGCGGCGCGTGGGCGCGGCCCCGGGCGGACGCCCTCGAGGTAGCGCCCGGCCATGGTCACCGTGCGATTCACGAGGTTCCCGAAATCGTTGGCGAGGTCCGCGTTGTAGCGCCGCATGAAGGTGTCCCAGGACACGTCGCTGTCGCGGTCGAAGGCCGCCTCCCGCATCGTGCAGTAGCGCGCCCCGTCGGCCCCCAACGCGGCGACCATGTCGACGGGGTCGAGGAAGTTGCCGCGGCTCTTGCTCATGCGCTCGCCCTGTACGAACAGCCAGCCGTGCACCCAGACCAGCCGCGGCAGCGGCAGGCCCGCGCTCATCAGCATGGCCGGCCAGACGATCGTGTGGAGGCGGTTGATGTCCTTGCCGATGACGTGGGCGTCGGCGGGCCAGTAGTGGCCGAAGCGCTCCAGGTCGTCCGGGAACCCGGCGCCCGTGATGTAGTTGGTGAGCGCGTCGAACCAGACGTAGACCGTGCCGGCGGCTGGATCCCAGGAACCGTCGGGCAGCTGCGCCGACGAGCCGTCCTCGCGGATGGGGAACGGGATGCCCCACGGCGCGCCCGCCCGACTGATCGAGAAGTCCTCCAGCCCGCCCCGCAGGAAGCCCAGCATCTCGTTGCGGAAGTGCTCCGGCTGGACCCAGTCGGGGTGCTCGGCGAAGTAGCGCTCGAGCCGCTCCTGG
>DATHCS010000341.1:0-6661 GCA_035319405.1 Candidatus Dormiibacterota bacterium
CCGAACGCGCTGGGCTTCACGGTCGGCGACGCGCTCTGGGCTCGCATCCTGGACGTCCCGTCCGCCCTCGAGGCGCGCGGCTACGGGGCTGCCGGCACGATCGCCTTCGAGCTGCGCGACGAGGGCCTGCCCGCCAACGCCGGTCGCTGGCGTCTCGACACGGGCTCCGACCGGCCGCGGGTGGCCCGGACCGACGACCCTGCCGACCTCGCGCTCGACACGAGCGACCTCGCGGCCGTCTACCTGGGCGGGGTCACGCTGGCGCAACTGCAGCGGGCGGGCCGGGTGCAGGAGCTCGTGGCGGGCGCCACGCCGCGCGCCGACGCGCTCTTCGTTTCTGCGGTCGCGCCCTGGTCGCCCCGCATCTTCTAGGCCCAGCCGAGGTCGAACCCGGCGAGCCCGTTCGTCGTGATGATGACGGCGGCCAGAGGGGCCGCCCAGCGAGGATGGAACGATGCGCTACCTGTTCATGATCTTCGGTGCCGAGGTCGATCCGGCGACGGTGCCCGACGCCGAGGCGGCGGCCGAGATGGCGGCCTACAACGCCTTCACCCAGGAGGTCCAGGCGCGCGGCCTGATGCTCGGCGGAGAGGCGCTGGAGCCCTCGTCGACGGCCACCACGGTCCGCGTGCGGGACGGCCACGCGCTCGTCACCGACGGCCCGTTCGCCGAGACCAAGGAGCAGATCCTCGGCTACTACCTGCTGGAGTGCGCGGACCTGGACGAGGCCCTCGAGATGGCGGCCAGGGTCCCCGGCGCGGCCAGCGGCGGCATCGAGGTGCGGCCCATCTGGGAGCTGCCTGCCGAAGCCGCTCCCGCGGCGCCGGGAGCCACGGCCGTCTAGCCGGGGCGGGCGCGCGAGCAGATGGCGAGCGGCAGCGCGACGGACTGGCAGGCCACCGTCGAGGCGGTCTTCCGGGAGGAGTCGGGGCGGATCGTGGCCACGCTGATCCGCCAGACCGGTGATTTCGAGGTGGCCGAGGAGTCGGTGCAGGACGCGTTCCTGGCTGCCCTCGAACGCTGGCCACGCGATGGGCTGCCGCGCAACCCGGCGGCCTGGATCACCACCACGGCCCGCAACCGGGCGCTCGACCGTCTGCGACGGGCGCAGCGCTTCGCCCGCCGACAGGCCGCCCTGCACGCACTCGCGGCGGCCGAGTCGGCCGAGGCGGCCGATCCCTTCGCCGGCCGCTCGGGGCTCGCGGACCCGACCGGGGCGGATGGGCCGTCGACCGAGTCCGAGGCCGCGCTGCCCGACGATCGGCTGCGCCTGATCTTCACCTGCTGTCACCCCGCCCTCTCACCGGAGGCCCGCGTGGCCCTCACCCTGCGCACGCTCGGCGGCCTACAGACGCCCGAGATCGCGCGGGCCTTCCTGGTCCCCGAGGCGACGATGGCCCAGCGCCTCGTGCGTGCCAAGCGCAAGATCCGGGAGGCCAGGATCCCCTACCGCGTGCCGCCGCCGGAGGTGCTGCCCGCGCGGCTCGCCTCGGTGCTGGCCGTGCTGTACCTCATCTTCAACGAGGGCTACCTCGCCAGCGGGGGCGAGGCGCCGATCCGCCGGGAGCTGTGCGCCGAGGCCATCCGACTGGCCCGGGTCGTGGTCGAGCTGCTGCCCGATGAACCCGAGGCGCGCGGGCTGCTGGCGCTCGTGCTCCTGCACGATGCGCGGCGAGAGGCGCGGCAGGCGCCCGATGGTTCGCTCGTGCTGCTCGAGCAGCAGGACCGCCGGCGCTGGGACCGGGCCGCCATCGCGGAGGGCAGCGCCCTGCTCGCCGAGGCCCTCGCGGCCGGACGCCCGGGCCCGTACCAGGTGCAGGCGGCCATCGCCGCCGCACACGACCAGGCGGCCACGCCGGCCGCCACCGACTGGCCGCGGATCGCCGCGCTGTATGCCCGGCTGGCGATCCTCGCGCCCTCGCCCGTGGTGGAGCTCAACCGTGCCGTCGCACTCGCCATGAGCGGTGACCTGGAGGCGGGCCTGGCCATCCTCGATGGCCTGGGCGGCGACGCCCGACTGGCGGCCTATCACCCCTTCCACGCCGCCCGGGCGGACCTGCTGCGGCGGAGCGGGCGGAGCGCGGAGGCCGCGGTGGCCTATCGACGGGCGATCCGCCTCACGGCCAATCCCGCGGAGGCAGCTGTGCTTCGCGAACGGTTGACCGAGATCGAGGCCGCCGGCCGCTGAGCACGAATCGGGCGGGCCACCCATGATGGCGCAACTGCGCAGATCCTCCGCGGGCGGGCCGCTCCCGACCGTGGCCAGTGGAGACATGCCATGGCCGGCGAGCCCCCCTTCACCCAGCCGCCCAGGGACGACCCGTTCGCGCCCCTGGCGCCGCGGCCGCCCGACGATTCCCTCCCGTCCCAGCCCTCCGAGGACGAGCCGGTCGCGTCGCCGCACTCCACGGAACCGCTTCTGCCCCCGGTCGGGCCGCTGGGCGCGCCCGCGGAGCCTTCGCCGGCCTCGCGGCCCGGCTGGTCGGACGGCACGTTCTTCATCGTGCTGGTGCTTCTGCTGATCGCCTTCACGGCGGGCATCTTCGTCGACCGCAGTGGCATCTTCGAGAGCGCTCCGTCGACGGGTGGCGCCGGGAGCGCGTCGTCCTCGCCGTCGGTCGCCGTGGGCACGATCGGTCCGGGCGTGACCGTGCCGCCGGACATGCCCGCCGACTTCGGGCTGTTCTGGCAGTCGATCGACCTGATCCGCCAGCACTACGTGGACCAGTCCGCGGTGACCTCGCAGGCCATCACGTACGGCGCCATCAGCGGCGTGGTGGACGAGCTGGGCGATCCCGGCCACACGGTCTTCCTCACCCCCGACGACGTCAAGAGCGAGCAGCAGGCGCTCGAGGGAACCATCGTCGGCATCGGCGTCTACCTTGGCGAACCGGCCGGCGGCGGGCTCGTCATCCAGTCCGTCATCGACGGCTCGCCGGCGGACAAGGCCGGGCTGCATGCCCTCGATCGGATCATCGACGTCAACGGCCAGAACGTGGAGAACCTCAGCACGGCCAACGTCGCCGCGCTGATCCGCGGCCCCGAGGGCACCACGGTGGAGATCACCATCGTGCCCAACGGCACGTCGTCGCCGCGCACCGTCACGATCACGCGGGCCAAGATCACGGTTCCGGCCGTCGCCTGGGCGCTCGTGCCGGGTACCCATTCGGCGTTCGTCCAGATCAGCCAGTTCTCGCAGGGCACGACCGACCAGCTGAAGTCGGCCCTCCGGGACGCTGCCGCTGCGGGCGCCACGAGCATCGTGCTCGACCTGCGCGAGAACCCCGGCGGGCTGGTGGACGAGGCGGTCGGCGTGGCCAGCCAGTTCCTCGACTCCGGCTTCGTCTACATCCGCCAGGACGCCAACGGCAACCAGACCAAGGTGCCGGTCAAGGGCGGCGGCGTGGCGACGACGACGCCCCTCACGGTGCTCGTGGACTACGGCACGGCGAGCGCAGCCGAGATCGTGGCCGGCGCGCTGCAGGACGCGGGGCGCGGCAAGGTCATCGGCGTGCGCACCTTCGGCACGGGCACCGTGCTCAACACCTTCAGCCTGGCCGACGGGTCCGCGCTGCGGCTGGCCGTCGAGGAGTGGCTGACGCCCGACGGGCGACGCATCTTCCCCGACGGCATCACGCCCGACATGACCGTCGAGCTGGCCGCCGGGGAGCATGCCGTCGCGCCGCAGGAGGTGGCCAACATGACCGCCGCCGAGGTCGCCGCGTCCGGCGACGCCCAGCTCCTGGCGGGCCTGCAGCAGCTGGGGGCGACGCCCTAAGCTGCGGCATGTGAGCGGCGCGCAGCCCGAGCCGTACCTGCACTACCCGCCCGAGCCGATGCCGGTGGCGCCGGTCACGCTCGAAGGCGCCGTGGTGCGACTGGAGCCGCTCGGCTGGGAGCACCTCGAGGGGCTCGTCGAGCGCTGTGCCGACCCCGTCATCTGGACCTACATGCCCGAGGACGGCGCGGCCCGGGACGGGCTGCGGCGGATCCTCGCCGACGCGCTGGCGGCGCGGGACGCCGGCCGCGAGCTGCCCTTCGCCACCGTCGAACGTACCGGCGGAAGGGTCGTGGGCAGCAGCCGCTACCTCAGCATCGACGCCCGCAACCACCGCCTCGAGATCGGCTACACCTTCATCGCCAGGGCCTTCCAGCGCACGGCCGTCAACACCGAGGCCAAGCTGCTGATGCTGGGGCATGCCTTCGAGACGCTGCGCGCGAACCGCGTCGAGTTCAAGACCGACAGCCTCAACGAGCCCTCGCGGACCGCGATCCTGCGGCTCGGCGCGCAGTTCGAGGGCATCTTCCGCAATCACATGATCACGCGCTTCGGGCGTCTGCGGCACTCGGCCTACTACTCGATCACGGTCGAGGAGTGGCCCGCGGTGCGGGCCCGTCTCGAGGACCGGCTCGCGCGCGGCTAGCCGACGGCCACGATGCGGTAGTCGTGGAGCCCGGCCGGCGTGGCCACCGTGACTGTCTCGCCTGCCCGGTGGCCCAGCAGCGCGGCACCGATGGGGGAGCGGTAGCTCAGGCGGCCCGCGGCGATGCTGGCCTCGGCCGGGTCGACGAGGCGGTAGCTGACGCGCTCACCGTCGAGCTCGAGCTCGACGTTCGAGCCGACCTGCACCACCCCGGATTCCACCTTGGCCTCCGTCACCACGACGCGGTCGAGCGTCGCCTGGAGCTGCTGGATGCGTCCCTCGAGGAAGGACTGCTCCTCGCGCGCGGCGTGGTACTCGGCGTTCTCGCGCAGGTCGCCCAGCTCTCGCGCGGCCTTGACGCGGGCGATCACCTCGGGCCGGCGGACCTCGCGCAGGTGGGTGAGCTCGGCGCGCAGGCGGGCCAGGCCCTCGCTGGTCAGCAGGACCGGCTCGAGCGCCGGCTTGGCCGGCGCGGCCGCCGCCGACGCGGCCGTCCGTCCTGTGCGGGGGCGCGGCGCCGACCGGGGCGCGGCCGCGGCGGGACTCGGCCGGGGCCGGACGGCGCGTGGTGCGGCGGCGGGTGCCGTCGCGTCGCCCAGGGGCATGGCCTCGTCGGGCAGCAGCACGCCGCTCAGCCCGTGCTGCCGCGGTCCGCCGCCCAGCGACGCCAGGTTGGCGAAGGGCAGCGTACCGGTGGCGCCAGCTGCCGCGCCGAACGCGTCGAGGAGGGCATCCTCGTATTCCTCCGGCGCGTCCGTCTCGGCCCACCAGACGCGGGTCCGGCCGAGGTCGCGCAGCGTCTGGAGCCAGTACGCGCCGGCGTAGGGACGCCTGGCGCCGAGGGGCGTGGCCGCGAGGTCCCCCAGGCGGCGGCGCAGCGAGCGCGCCGTCTGGCCGATGTAGACGATGCTCTGCTCCGCCAGCCAGTAGCGGCCGAGCCGCACCGCCAGCTCGTGTGGCGTGGGCCGTTGCCCGTCGAGGCGCAGCGTCTCCACCCGCTCCAGCCAGGCGCGCAGGCGGGCGTGATCCAGCGGGGCGTGAGCCTCGAGCCCTGGCCACTCCACGAGGTAGACCCCGGGCTGCGTCGATGGCAGCGGCTGACCGAAGAGCACCGGCCCGTCCGGGAGCAGGCCCAGTGAGCGGAGCAGGTCGAGTGGCGTCGCCCGGTCGACCATCAGGTTCGCCACGCGGTCAGGAATCGCACCCACGCAGGGTACCCGGACCTACCCTCGCGCGCCGGCGACCTCTCGCGAGGGTGCCGCACCGGCCCGGCCGAGCCGCGGACGGCCCATCGCGGCGGGGCGCGGCATGGCCTGCAGTCGCGGCAGCGCGGCCAGGATCGTGAGGGTGTTGAGGAACAGGATGGGCGAGGCGAGGATCACGGCGACGGGCACGGTCCAGCGCCGGCCCATGCGAGCGCCCCAGATCACCAGCACGACCGCCCCGGCCAGGCGCAGCGGGAAGAGGAAGGTCGTGTCGCCGGATGACGCCCCGTCCAGCAGCAGCGCGAACCAGGCCTGCCAGAGGTCGGGCCGCAGCACGTACGAGACCCCGCTCACGATGGCCGCGGCGATGATCGGTGGGAGCAGCGCACGCCACTCCCCGCGCACGACGAACCACAGCAGCCCGACCGCCGTGCTGACCTTGGTCAGCAGCGCGAAGGCCCAGGCCGCCGGGCGGCGGAAGCCGAGCACCACCACGAGCGCCAGCAGCGCGTTGATGTTGCCCTGCAGTGCCTCCGGCAGGCAGAGCAGGAGCACCGGCCAGAACCAGAGCGCCGGCAGGGGGCGGAGGAGCCAGGCGAAGACGGCGGTCATGGTGCCGGCCCAGATGACCACGAAGGCGTCCCAGGAGAGCTGCGTCAGCGGCCAGATCAGCTGGGCGAAGGCGGGCGCGTAGAGGTACGCATCGCGGTGGCGCGCCGGGATGCCGTAGAGGTCGTGCGACCAGGCTGCCCAGTAGGCGTGCGCATCGATGCCCAGCCAGTCGCGCAGCACGAGCAGGTCGTAGTAGCCGGCCAGCAGCACGATGGCCAGCGCCAGGCCGTGGCCCAGCGCGCGCTGTCGCGCCGGGGTCAGCCAAGCTGGGATGGCGAGGCGCATGGAGGCAGTCTGGTGCGCACCGTCAAGCGGCTGCATGGTCCGAGCGTACCGACCCGGGCCGGACTTCCGGTGACGCGGCGCACGAGGGGGGTCGCGCCGGCGCCTGACGGCGGCTAGACTGGGGCGGCCCTCGAG
>DATHCS010000342.1:0-2098 GCA_035319405.1 Candidatus Dormiibacterota bacterium
TCATCTGGGGCATCAACACGCTGTTCCTGCTCGACGCCGGGCTCGACAACGCGCAGGCCTTCACCGCCAACGCCTTCTTCACGCTCGGCGAGGTGCTCTTCGAGGTGCCAACGGGCGTGGTCGCCGACACGCGAGGGCGGCGCTTCTCGTACCTGCTCGGGGCAGCCACCCTGCTGCTCTCGACGCTGCTGTACCTCGCGATGTGGGAGCTGCGCGCGCCGCTGTGGGGCTGGGCCGTGGCCTCGATCGTGATCGGCCTGGGCTTCACCTTCTTCTCGGGCGCCACGGAGGCGTGGCTCGTGGACGCCCTGCGGGCGACCGGCTACGACGGCACCCTGGAACACGCGTTCGGACGCGGCCAGGCCATCTTCGGCGGGGCCATGCTGATCGGCTCGGTGGCCGGCGGCATCGTCGCCCAGCTCACGAACCTGGGCGTTCCGTACGTGATCCGCGCGGCGCTGCTGGGGCTGACCCTGCTGATCGCGTGGCGCTTCATGCGCGACCTGGGCTTCCAGCCCCAGCGGGACCTGAGCCCCCTCAGGGCGGTGCGCAACGTCGTTCGCGGCTCGATCGACGGCGGGTTCCGCAACCCGCCGGTGCGCTGGCTGATGCTCGCCGCGCCGTTCACCGCGGGCGTGGGCATCTACGTCTTCTACGCCTCGCAGCCGTACCTGCTCCAGCTGTACGGCGACCCGACCGCCTACACGGTCGCCGGCCTGGCCGCGGCGCTCGTGGCTGGGGCGCAGATGCTGGGCGGGCTGGGCGTCTCCCGCGTGCGCCGCTTCTTCCGCCGCCGCACGACCGCGCTGGTGCTGGGCGGGGTGCTCACCACGATCCTGCTGGTCCTCATCGGGCTGACGCACAGCTTCGCACTGGCGCTGCTGTTGCTGGCAGCCTGGTGCCTCACCTTCGCCCTCACGTCCCCCTTCCGGCAGGCCTACATCAACGGGGTCATCCCGACCGAGCAGCGGGCGACCGTCCTGTCCTTCGATTCGCTCATGGGGTCGGCCGGCGGAGTGGTCGCCCAACCGGCCCTCGGGCGGGCGGCCGACGTCTACGGCTACGGCACCTCGTACGTCATCGCGGGCTGCGTCTCGGCGATCGCCCTGCCGTTCGTGTGGCTGGCCCGTCGCACGCGGTCGAGCTCCGACCCGATCGAGGCCGAACCCACGCCGGCTCTCGGATCGACCGAACCGGCCGCCTGAGCGTCAGGATGGCGCAGTCCGTGCTGGGAGGATCCGCGCCATCAGGGGAGGGCTGGCTGCCAGGAAACGTCGCCGCGAGCCGGCCACGAGCGGGCAAGGCCCGGAGCTGCCTCAGGAGTGTCGGATACGACGTGCGCTGTCACCAGCTCACGGCGAGACGGGTTGCCAGGTCAGCTCGGAGCCGGTCCATTCGAGGTCGAGCTCGCCGGTTGAGTAGATGAGGGCAGGCATCCAGCGCCCCACGGAGTAGACGACACTCCTGCTGTCGAAGAGCAGCTGCTGGCCATCGGGTGACCACTGGAGCCCATCGAGGAACGAGCAGTCGCACGGGGACAGGTCGACCGCGTTCGAGCCATCAAGATCCGTGATCCGCAGCCGCGGCGTCGAGTCGCCCGCCGCGCAGCAGGTCGGGCTCCCGTAGAGATACGCGACTCGATGACCGTCGGGCGACACGACCGCCTGGGACGCCAACGCACCGTTGGGCGGGTCCGGGGTGAGCGCGATCGGATTCGCGCCGGCAGCGTCCACCACCCATAGGGCCACTTCGTCTCCCGACAAGTCGGTGCTCGTGTAGACGATCCGCTGGTCGCCCGCGGTCCACCCGAGGGATCTTGGGGTCGCGCCGACCCATGTGCCGTGCACCGGGATCACGTACGAGGTGCCGTCAGCGACGCGGATGACGCGGATCTGCCCAGGCTCGGCGACGGCGATGCGGGAGCCATCACGCGACCATTCGAAATCGCGCTGACCCCACGGCGAGCCGCCAACCGGGAACTCGGTCGTCGCGCCAGAGGATGCGTCGGCGACCCACAGGGCGGCTCCCACGGGAGCGATCTCCTGCGAACCCACGGCATCGCCGGCCAGGACGGGCGTGCCATGCTGCCACGACCGGG
>DATHCS010000343.1:0-2215 GCA_035319405.1 Candidatus Dormiibacterota bacterium
ACGCAGCCTGTGGGTCGCCGACTTCCGGCACGGTCTCTGCTGTCTCTTCGTGCACCATGCCTGCGACCTCGCCGCCGCGGCCCAGGCGGCGGGCGTCCACGTCGAGACCTGGATCGTGTCGAAGGCCGACCACACGCGAGCGCTGGCGGTGGCACCGGCCGAAGACGAGGCCCGCCTCGCAGCCTTCCGCCGCCCCGCGTTGCCCTGAGCGGCGCCGCCGTCAGGATCTCGTGCCGCTGATGAGCCGCTCGCGGTCGAACAGCCGCGACGTCACTTGCCAACCCCCGACGTCGAGGACGAGCAGGATCGCCGCGCAGACGACGGCGAGTTCCAGGGTCGGAGGTACGACGTTCAGGGCGATCAGGATCACCACCAGGGCGGGTGGCAGCGAGGCCAGGACCCCCAGTTGCTGCGCGACGCGCATGTCGCTCGAGCGGGTGGAGATGCCGATGCCGACCCAGATGGTCCAGGCCGCGAGGAGCGGCGTGAAGAGCAGCTGGGCGGCGAGGTCCGGCCCCTGGATCACGGCCGAGGCGACACCGGGCTGTGCGAAGCGCGCCACCAGGACCAGGAAGAGCGCGTAGACCGCGTACGCCACGACGAGCGACGGGAGGAGCGCAGCGAGGGCCTTGGCGAGCAGGAACTCCTCCCGCCGGATCGGGCTCGTGAGGATCGGCTCGAGGGTCCCCTGCTGTCGCTCACCGGCCACCGCGGTGGCGGCCAGCAGCACGGGCACCAACGCCGGGATGCCCAGCATGTACAGCAGGACGTGCTCGTGAGCCAGCGCGCCGGAGCCCGATGCGTCCAGCCTGATCACGGCGACGAACGGCTGGATGATGAAGATCAGGGGCAGGACGGCCATCGAGTAGATGAGGCTGCGGTTGCGACGGTATTCGCGGAACTCCTTGCGCACGATGGCGCCGATCCGCTTCGTGCTGATGCTCATGTCGCCGTCGTCTCCCCGTCCTCCTCGATCAGCTGCAGGTAGACGTCCTCGAGGGAGTGGTACGCCTCTCCGAGCGACAGCACGTCGGCCCCGGCGGCGGCGAGCGCCCGGGTGACCGCCGGGGCGGCGAGGGCCGGGTCCGTGGTGGCCAGGACGTACTCGGCTGGACCGTCCGCCCGCCAGCTGACCACGCCCGCGACGCCCTCGAAGACGCGTCCCGGGGTCGGCAGCGGTGAGGCCGTCCGCACCGCGAGGGTCCGCGCGAACAGCCGTTCGCGCAGCTCGTCCGGCCGCCCGATCGTGCGCAGCGTGGTGTTGAGGATCGCCACGCGATCGCACAGTCGCTCCGCCTCCTCCAACCGATGGGTCGTCAGGAAGATCGTGACTCCGCGCTCGCGAAGTCCCGCGATCAGCTCGTGGACCTCGCGGGCGGCCACCGGGTCGAGCCCCGCCGTGGGCTCGTCGAGGAAGAGCACCAGCGGATCGGGCAGCAGCGCACGAGCCAGGGCGACGCGTTGACGAAGGCCCTTGGAGAGGGTCCCGCAGAGCTCCTGCGCCCGGTCCGCGATGCGCATGGCCCCCAGCGCCCCCTCGATCCGATCGCGCGCGTCCGGGATCTCGTACAGCGCGGCATAGGCCTCGAGGTTGTCCCGCACGCTGAGGCGCAGGTAGAGGCCGGGCGACTCGGGCATCACCGAGATGCGTTGCCGGATGGCGACCCCGTTCTCGACGCTCAGTGGCAGCCCCGCGACCGCCGCCGAGCCCGTGGTCGGCCTGAGCAGGGTTGCGAGGGTCCGCACGGTGGTCGTCTTGCCGGCACCGTTGGGCCCCAGGAAGCCGAACACCTCGCCGTAGGCGATCTCGAACGACAGGTCTGCGAAGGCCACCCGGGTACCGAAGGACTTGCCCAGGTCGTGCACGGAGATGGCGCTGCCCTCGCGCGCCGCGGCCCCGGCCGTGCCCGCGGCGGGAGCGGGTCGCGGACCGGGGGCGGCCTGGGGGATGCCGAGCGCCACGGCCGCCAGCATACGTCCGCCGACCCTCGGGGGCTCCCGGCGGCCTGCCCGAGCGCAGCGGAGCCCGGGCCGCCCGGGATGGGCCGTCCGTGGGCCGGACGGCGCCTCCCGGATGGGCGCTTCGGCACTGGCCCGGCCAGGGGTCCCCGGGCAGGCTCAGGACGAGGGCGAGGCGCACGCCGGCCGCCCTCGTGTCACGTCCGACGGGTCGACGGCCCAAGGAGGCGGCGATGGTTCGACAGTTCGTGGTCCA
>DATHCS010000344.1:0-14390 GCA_035319405.1 Candidatus Dormiibacterota bacterium
CCTGCTCGAACGAGCGGCGACACGCCCTCCGCTGGCTGCCACCCGGTTCCATGATGCGGGCGCTCTCGAGATCGAGCCGGGATTCAGGCCTGACCCCGATCAGCGGGCCAAGAACCGGGCGCTGATCGCGGCCTTCCTGCCGCGGCTCGCGGACCGCGTGGCGCGGGAGCTGGCCATCGCGGGCGACGACGCCCGCCTGTTCATCCTCGGCGGCGACTGCACCGCCCACGCGGGCGCCCTCGCCGGGCTGCGCCGCCGACGCTCGGGCCTGCGCATCGCCCTCGCCTGGTTCGACGCGCACGGTGACTTCAACACGCCCGGCACGACGCCGTCCGGGAACGTCTGGGGGATGCCCTTCGCCATGGCCTGCGGGCGTGGCGATGGGGACCTCCTCGCCGCCTGCGACGCGCCGAGCGTCGAGATGCGCCGCGCCGCGCTGCTCGGCGGGCAGGTCCTCGACGAGCAGGAGTCGCGCGATCTGGCCGCCTCGCCGGTGGCCCACTTCGGGGCGGGCATGCTGGCCACGGACGCTGGACGGGCGGCGCTGCGATCGTGGCTGACCACGACGCTTACCGACGCCGACGGGATCTACCTCGCACTGGACATGGACTGCGTGGACGCCGCGGAAGGCCTGGCCGTGCAGATGCCCGAGCCGCACGGCATGACGTTGGCGACGGTCGAGGCCGCCGTGCGCACGATCGCCGACTGTGGCCCCGTGCTGGGCATCGGCGCGACGGCCGTCAACCTCGAGCAGGGGGATGGCCCGCGGACGGTCGACGCGATCGCCCGGCTCGCCGCCGCGGCGTTCGGCGGTTGACGCGTCGGCGGCCCCTCAGCGGGTTGCGAGGTCCTCCGGGATCAGCGAGAACATGACCGCGTCACGTGGCTGGCCGCGGTACTCGACCCAGTTGCGCAGGGTGCCCTCGAAGCGGAACCCGGCGTGCTGAGCAACCCGCTGCGAGGCGATGTTCCCCACGTACGTGTAGAGGCTCACCCGCTCGAGCCGAAGCTTGACCAGGGCCCAGTGGGCCACGAGCCGGGTCGCGCTCGTCGCCACACCGTGCCCGCGCGCCTCCGTGGCGACCCAGTAACCGATGATCCCTCCGCGCGGCACGGACGGGTCGCGTCGCAGGCCGAGCGCCCCCACGACGTGACCGTCGCCCGGGTCGGTCAGGGCGAACTCGGCCGCCACCCCGTCCGCCCAGTCGGCGATGGTCCGCTCGATGAAGCCGACGGCGTGCTCGCGGAGGTAGGGCCAGGGAATCGGCACCCAGCGCGCGATCTCGGAGTCCTGGCAGGCAGCCGTAACCGCGTCGACGTCGGCGAGGTGCCAGGGGCGCAGCCGGACGCGCTCGTCCGCCAGCGCCGGCGCGGGCGGATGGATCGGCTCGAAGGCAGGCGCGGCCACGAGCGCAGGGTAGCCGCTGCCAATCTGACGCGGGCCCTCAGGCCGTGGGGCGTCGGAAACCGCGCAGGCGCAGGGAGTTGCTGACGACGCTCACGGAGCTGAGCGCCATGGCGCCCGCCGCGAGGGCCGGATTGAGGGTCACCCCGAAGAACGGGTAGAGCACGCCCATCGCGACCGGAATCAGCAGCACGTTGTAGGCGAACGCCCAGAAGAGGTTCTGGCGGATCGTGCGCAGGGTCGCTCGCGAGAGGGCGACGGCGGTCGCGACCAGGCGCGGGTCGCCACCCACCAGCGTCACGTCGGAGGCCTCGATGGCGACGTCGGTGCCGCTGCCGATCGCGATGCCCACGTCCGCCTGGGCGAGGGCAGGGGCGTCGTTGATGCCGTCGCCGACCATGGCCACCTGCCGCGCCTCGGCCTGCAGCGCGCGAATGCGCTCCGCCTTGTCGCCCGGCAACACTTCCGCCAGCACGTGGTCCGGCGCGATGCCGACGGCGCGAGCGACGGTTTCGGCCGTGCTGCGCGAGTCGCCGCTGACGAGCCACGGCTCGAGGCCCATCGCGCGCAGGCTCCGCAGCGCCTCGGGCGCGCCAGGCTTGACCGGATCGGCGATCTCGAGCAGGCCTGCCGCCCGCCCATCGACCGCGACGAACACCGCGCTGCGGCCGTCCGCCGCGGCGGCCTCGGCGGCGGTCGCCAGCTCCCCGAGCTCCACGCCACGGTCCGCCAGCAGGCGGGCGTTGCCCACCAGCACGAGTCGTCCGTCGACGGCGGCCGCGGCCCCAAGACCCGGCAGGGCTTCGAAGCCCGCGACCTCACCGCCGCCGACCTGACTCGAGCGCGCGGACGCCAGGATCGCTTGCGCCAGGGGGTGCTCCGAGCGCCGCTCCACGGGCGCCGCGACGTCGAGCACGCGCTCGGGGGTCCACCCGGCGGCTGGCACGAGCTGGACGACGGCCGGGCGACCCTCGGTCAGGGTGCCGGTCTTGTCCAGGACCACCGTCGTCACGCGGCCGGCGCGCTCGAGCGCTTCCCCGCCCCGGATGAGGATGCCGTTCTCGGCGCCTTTGCCGGTTCCCACCATGATCGCCGTCGGCGTGGCCAGGCCCATCGCGCAGGGGCAGGCGATGATGAGCACGGTGATGGCGGCGACCAGGGCATACGTGAAGCGCGGCTCGGGTCCCAGCAGCAGCCAGGCGCCGAAGGTGACCGTGGCGAGGGTCATCACGAGGGGCACGAAGACGGCCGCGACCCGGTCGGCCAGTCGCTGGATCGGCGCCTTCGAGCCCTGGGCCGCCTCGACCATGCGCACGATCTGGGCCAGCACCGTGTCGGCGCCGACCCGCGTCGCCCGCATCACGAAGCTGCCGGTCGTGTTCATCGTGGCACCGATGACCGCGTCGCCGTGGCTCTTCGCGACGGGCATCGGTTCCCCCGTCAGCATCGATTCGTCGACGGCCGACGTGCCGTCGGTGACGACCCCGTCGACGGGCACCTTCTCGCCCGGCCGCACCCGCAGCAGGTCGCCTGCACGAACCTCGACGATCGGGACGTCCACCTCATGCCCGTCACGGACGAGGCGTGCCGTACGCGCCTGCAGTCCCACGAGCGCGCGGACCGCGCCGACGGTACGGCTCTTGGCCCGCGCCTCCAGCCAGCGCCCGGCGAGGATCAGGCCGATGATGATGGCGGCCGAGTCGAAGTAGGTCACCGGCTCGATGCCCGACCCGGCGATGAGCCCGGGAAAGAGGGTCACCACCACGCTGTAGCCCCACGCCGCGAGCGTGCCCACGCTCACCAGCGTGTCCATCGTCGCCGCCCCGTGCCGGGCCGCCCGCCAGGCCGCCCGCAGGAATCGCCCGCCGGCCCAGAACTCGATGAAGGAGGCCGGCAGCAGGACGAGGCGGTTCACCGTCTCCATGTCGAACGGCCGCGCCGGCCAGAGCATGATGGCCATGATGCCCAGGGCCACGACGATCGAGACCAGCGCCCGAAGGCCCAGGTCACGCTGATCGCGTGCGCGCGCCAGGGCGTCCTCGTCGACGGTCGCGGTGATGAGGTCCGCGCGCGCCGCGGGCGCCTCGCGACGAACCTCGTAGCCGGCTGCCTCGACGGCGGCGACCAGCTCCTCGCGACCCGCGCGTCGCGGATCGACCAGCACGGTCGCCTGCTCGGTCGCCAGGTTGACGGTCGCCTCGAGGACCCCGTCCGTCTTGCCCAGGAACCGTTCGATCCGGTTGACGCACGAGGCGCAGGTCATGCCCTCGACGGGCAGCACGAGTTGGATGGGCCCAGCCTGCGTCGGTTCCGCGGTCATTCCTGTCATACTCCCCGGGAGTATAACGGAAGCGACGAATCGGGAGAGTGCCGAACGCCCCGCCGTTCGGCCCCCAAGGGTCCCGACGGTGCAGGCGTTCTGGCACGATGACGCCATGACGGCCACCCCTGGACCCGAGGCCTTGCGGACGACGATCGCTTCGCCGTGGGGACCGGTCCACGTGGCGGCCAGCTCGTCCGGCGTGTGCGGGGTCTGGCTGCGCGGCGAGGGGGCGGCATTCGGGCTGGAGGTCGCGCGCCGCGTCGGCGGCCGGGTCACGGACGATCCCGAGGCCGCTCCGCGAGCCGCGCGGGCGCAGCTGGTCCGGGCTCGTGCCGAGCTGCTACTGGCGCTGGACGGACGACCGTCGCAGGTCGCCGAGCTGCCGATCGACTGGCGCGGGGTCGCGGCATGGGACCGACGTGTCCTCGAAGGCGCACGCCGGGTGCCGCGCGGCGAAGCCACCAGCTACGGGCGACTGGCGCGCAGTATCGGGGCTCCCGGCGCGGCTCGGGCGGTGGGAGCTGCGATGGGCCGCAACCCCTTCTGGATCCTCGTGCCGTGCCACCGCGTGGTGGCCGGCGACGGCTCGATCGGCGGCTATGGCGGCGGCCCGGACTCGCTCGAGCTCAAGCGCGACCTGCTGGCGCTGGAGGGGACGACCGTGCCCGTGGCGCACCTGGTGGGCTAGTCGGCGTCCCGCGTCCGCTCCTGCGTCGCTGCCGGATGTGCGGCGATGGCTAGGTGCGCGCCACCGGCCGCATCGGGAAGACGCCGACGACGATCGGCACGGAGGGGTCGCGGCACAGCTCGACGCCCACGTCGCCTGCCCGCACCAGCTCTCCCAGCAGCATGCATTCGCGAGGCGGCAGGCCGACGTAGACGATGCCCTGCGGGGTCTGCACGGGACAGACGTCGTCGGCCTGACCGTTCAGCTCGAAGCGGCGCCGCAGCTCGTGCAGCGGCACGTACGGCCGCGACTTGATGAAGCGGCGCAGCTGGGCGGCGGTGGCGCCTCGGGTGATCGTTTCAGCGGACCCGTTGGCCAGGTCCGTTGTGGCGAGCGGGTCGGTCACGACCGGCCGCGGCTCGTTGGGCTCGATGCTCACGCTTCGGGTCGGTCCGCTGGTGTATGCCGCGCTGGGGCGCGGACGGGGACCGATCATAGCACCGGGTCCCGATCGGGCCCGCGGGCGTCACCGAAGCGCCTAGGCGGCGGCCGGGCTAGGCCCCGTTGACGACGAAGAGGTCGCGCTCCGTGCGGTTGAGCACGTCGGGGCCATCCGCTCCGCAGGCCACGATGTCCTCGATCCGGGCGCCGTATCGGCCCTCGAGGTAGATCCCCGGCTCCACGCTGAAGGCATGGCCGACCGCCAGGCGCTCGCGGTTGCCGGCCACCAGGTAGGGGTCTTCGTGAGCCTCCAGGCCGATCCCGTGGCCCGTGCGGTGGGTGAAGGCCTCCCGGAACCCGGCGGCGCCGATGGCCCGCCGCGCGACGGCGTCGATCGCCTCGGCGGCGACCCCCGGGCGGACCGCCGCCACGGCCGCGGCCTGGGCCTCCTGCAGGGCCCCATAGAGGCGGCGGAAGGTGTCGTCGGGGCCACGCCCCGGATCGCCGCCCGTGGGCCAGACGGTTCGCGTGGTGTCGGAGCAGTAGCCCGCGCGCACCCCGCCGATGTCGAGCACGACCGGCTCGCCCGCCACGATCAGGCGTTCGCCCGCCTCGTGGTGCGGCTCCGCCGAGTAGGGGCCACTGCCGACGATCCAGAACGAGGCTTCGTCGTGCCCCGCGGCGACCAGCCGTTCGCGCACCTCGCGACCCACGTCCGCCTCGGTCCGGCCGATCAGGCGACCCCGGACGATCGCCAGCACGACCTCGTCGGCGGCATGGGCGGCAGCCCGCAGCAGCTCGATCTCCTGTGCGTCCTTGACCATGCGCAGGCCGCGCAGCACCGTCGCCGCGAGCTCCCAGCGCGCACCCGGCAGGGCGGCCTGGAGTCGCAGCAGGTGGAGGGCCCAAAGCGGCTGCGAGACGAGGAATCGCGCGCCGAGACGGCTGGCGCTCACCGGCAGGAGCTGCGCCGCGCGGGCGTAGGGATCGTCGGTCTCTTCCCACGTCGCGAGGGCCACCAGGCCGCCCTGCACCGCGGGTGAGGCGCCGCCGCCGAGCGCCTCCAGCCGCGGCACGAGGAGCGTCGCGGGCCCATCGGCCGGCACGACGAGCAGGGTCAGCCGCTCCAGCGGCAGCGGTGCGTAGCCGGCGAGCCATCGCAGCTCCGCCCCAGGTCCCAGCAGCAGGGCGGCAGCGCCGCGATCGTGGAGCGCGGTCCGCGCAGCCTCGAGCCGCTCTCCATAGCGGGCGGGAGGGATGCCGGCGGGTTGGGGAGCGGTCCCCGGATCGGAGGCACCCGACCCGGTCGTGGGACGCCGGAGGTTCGCACCACGCCCAGGGTTCGTGCCGCGCCCAGGGTTCGCGCCACGCCGAGGGTTCGCGGCGGGCCCGGCGAGGAGGCGTGCCACGAGCCGTGGACCGGCCTGGTGGAAGGCGTTGTAGCTGGTCACCCGCGTGGCGCCCGCGGCACGTGCCTGCTTGCGCCGCGCGGCGTCGTCGTGCTGCAACACCGCCAGGGTCGGCAGGCCGGCATCGGCCGCGGCCCGGAGGATGGCCAGCGGATCGACGCGCCGGGCCCCGAGATCGACCAGCACGGCCTCGACACCAGCCGCGGCCAGGCCGTCCTGCCGCGACACGGTGACCGCCCCGCCGCCGGCGCGCTCCACGGCCGCCGCGAGGCGCGAGGCCCAGATCAGGTCGTCGGCGACGACGCCGACGCGAGGCGACGCGGCGGGCTGTGCAGGGGCCATCGGTCAAAGCGTACCGGAGCCGGGACGAGTCGCTGCACCACAGACGCGGCCCGACGCGAGCCGACCCGGTGCCGCTCGCGGTGGCATTCCCACGCGCGGACTACACTCTGGACCGTGACTCGAAGCCCGGACGGCACCATCAGCCCGCCGACGTCGCGCTCCCTCGCCGCGGAGCGCGTGACGCTCGTGGTGCGGCGCGACCCACTCCTGGTGGAAGCGGGCAGCAACGTCTGGCACGTCATCGACCGCATGCGCGCAGCCCGCGGCGAGCCGGCCCTGATCGTGCGGGAGGGCCGCCTGGTCGGCATCTTCACCGAGCGCGACGTGCTGCTTAAGGTGCTCGGCCGCGAGGTCCCCGCCGACGAGATCGTCGACACCTACATGAAGCCGAACCCGCAGACCCTCACCGCGACGGCCACGCTCGGCGAGGCGGCGCACATCATGGATCGCGGGCAGTTCCGCAACGTCCCGATCGTCGATGCCGAGGGGCAGCCCGTGGCCAACCTGCGCCAGCAGGACATCCTCGAGTACATCGCAGAGGCGTTCCCGGCCGAGATCCTCAACCTCCCGCCGCGTCCTCACCAGCGCCTGGAGGAGCCGGAGGGGGCGTGACCACCACTTCGGCGCCACAGCGCCAGGCCCGTCCCGAGGTCGAGCTCGACCGCGTCACCATCCGCTTCGCGGGCGACTCCGGCGACGGCATGCAGCTCACGGGCAGCCAGTTCACGCGGACCACCGCCGTGTTCGGCAATGACGTCAGCACCCTGCCGGACTTCCCCGCCGAGATCCGCGCCCCGGCCGGCTCGCTGCCGGGCGTGAGCGGCTTCCAGCTCAGCTTCTCGAGTGCCGACATCTTCACCCCGGGCGACCAGCCGGACGTGCTGGTGGCCATGAATCCGGCCGCCCTCAAGACGAACCTGATCGACCTGCCGGCCGGGGGCGCCCTGATCGTCAACGAGGACGCCTTCACGCCCGCCAACCTGGCCAAGGCCGGCTACGACTCGAACCCGCTGCGCGACGGCTCGCTCAAGGCCTACAACGTCTTCGAGATCCCCATCAGCACCCTCAACGCGCGGGCGCTGGAGGGCCTCGACATGACGGCCAAGCAGGTCGACCTGACCAAGAACTTCTTCGCCCTCGGCCTGATGTTCTGGCTCTACGAGCGCAGCATGGAGCCCACGGTCGAGTGGATCGACGACAAGTTCTCCAAGCGGCCGGTCATCGCCGAGGCCAACCGCCGCGCGCTCAAGGCCGGCTACGCCTTCGGCGAGACCACCGAACTCTTCCACACGCAGTACCGCGTGGCGCCGGCCCGCCTGGCACCGGGCACCTACCGCAACATCACCGGCAACGAAGCCACCGCGCTGGGCTTCGTGACCGCCGCCCAGCTGGCCCAGCGCCCCCTCTTCTACGGCAGCTACCCGATCACGCCGGCCAGCGACATCCTGCACAGCCTCTCCAGCTACAAGCAGTTCGGGGTGCGCACCTTCCAGGCGGAGGACGAGATCGCCGCCATCGGGGCTGCCATCGGCGCCAGCTACGGCGGAGCGCTCGGCCTCACCGGCACGTCCGGGCCGGGCCTAGCCCTCAAGAGCGAGGCGCTCAACCTGGCCGTGATGGTGGAGCTGCCGCTGGTGGTCGTGGATGTCCAGCGCGCGGGCCCGTCCACGGGCATGCCCACCAAGACCGAGCAGGCGGACCTGCTGCAGTCCGTCTTCGGGCGCAACGGCGATTCGCCGGTGCCCGTGGTGGCCCCGGCCACGCCGGGCGAGTGCTTCGACATGGCCATCGAGGCCTGGCGCATCGCGCTGCGCCACATGACGCCCGTGGTCTACCTGTCCGACGGCTTCCTGGCCACGGGCGCCGAGCCGTGGCGCATCCCGGACCTCGCCGACCTGCCGGACCTGCGGGTGGCCAACGCCGACGACCCGGCGACGTTCCGGCCCTACGACCGCGATCCGGAGACCCTCGCCCGCCCATGGGCGGTACCGGGCACGCCCGGCCTCGAGCACCGCATCGGCGGCCTGGAGAAGGCGGACATCTCGGGCAACGTCAGCTACGACCCCGAGAACCATCACCGCATGACCATGCTGCGCCAGGAGAAGGTGGCCCGCGTGGCCGCCACCATCCCGCCGCTCGAGGTGAGCGGGCCGGCGACCGGCGACCTGCTGCTGCTTGGCTGGGGCTCGACCTTCGGCGCGCTGCACAGCGCCGCCCTCCGCCTGCAGGCAGCCGGGTACAGCGTCGCCCATGCACACCTGCGCTACCTCAACCCCCTGCCCGCCAACACCGGCGAGGTGCTGGGCAACTACCGGCGCGTGCTCGTGCCGGAGATCAACACGGGCCAGCTGCGGCTGCTGCTCCGTGCGCGGTACCTGCTGCCCGTGGAGGGTTACAACAAGGTGCGCGGGAAGCCCTTCAAGATCAGCGAGATCGAAGACCATGCCCGCGCCCTGCTGGAGGCCTCGTGAGCGACCCGCGAACGACCGCCGCCGACGGTCCGTCCCTCAGCGCCGAGAACGCAGCCGTGATCCAGCTCACCCGCAAGGACTTCGTGTCCGACCAGGAGGTCCGCTGGTGCCCCGGCTGCGGCGACTACTCGATCCTCGCCCAGACGCAGAAGACCATGCCCGACTTCGGCGTGCCGCGCGAGAAGATGGTCTTCATCTCGGGCATCGGCTGTAGCGGCCGCCTGCCGTACTACATGAACACCTACGGCTTCCACAGCATCCACGGCCGCGCGCCTACGCTGGCCACGGGTCTCAAGGCTGCCCGGCCCGACCTGATGGTGTGGGTCATCACCGGTGACGGCGACGCCCTCTCGATCGGCGGCAACCACGTGCTGCACACGATGCGCCGCAACGTGGACGTCAAGGTGGTCATGTTCAACAACCGCATCTACGGCCTCACCAAGGGCCAGGCCTCGCCGACCTCCGAGCTGGGCAAGCGCACCAAGTCCTCGCCGGACGGCACGATCGACCATCCGGTCATGCCGCTCTCCATCGCGCTGGCGGCGGAGGCCACCTTCGTGGCCCGCTCGGTGGACACCCACACCGAGCACCTGCAGGCCACCCTCGAGCGTGCCGGCTACCATCGCGGCTCGGCCTTCGTCGAGGTGCTCCAGAACTGCAACATCTTCAACGACGGTGCCTACCGCGAGTTCACGGATCGCGAGGTGCGAGAGGATCGCATGCTCGTCCTGGAGCACGGCAAGCCCATGATCTTCGGCAAGGACCGCGACCGGGGCATCCGCCTGGACGGTCTCCATCCCGAGGTCGTGCAGCTCGGCGGCGGGGTGACCGAGGCCGATCTGCTGGTGCACGACGAGGAGGCCGAGGATCCTTATCTGGCCTACATGCTCTCGCGCATGTGGTGGCCCGAGTACCCCGTGCCGGTGGGCGTCTTCCGCAACGTCGAGCGGCCCACCCACGATGAGCTGCTGACGTCCCAGATCGAGGCCGTCATCGCGCAGCGCGGCCCGGGCGACCTGGCGAACCTGCTGCGCAGCGGCGACACGTGGAGCGTCCCGTGATCTGCCCCATCTGCCAGTTCGACAACATCGAGGGCTCGGACGAGTGCGAGAACTGCGGAGCCGACCTGCGCACGGTCGACCTGCCGCGGCCGCAGACGCCGCTCGAGCGGCAGCTCGTCGTGGAGCACCTCAGCGAGCTCGGCCATCGCGAGCCGATCGTGCTCGGCGCCGACGCCTCGGTGGCCGAGGCCGTCACCGCGATGCAGGCGCGCGAGGTCGGCTCCGTGCTGGTCGTCGAGGGCGACCAGCTGACCGGGATCTTCACCGAGCGCGACGCCCTGTTGCGCATGGACGGCCGGGCACTCGCCGCGACACCCCTGCGCGAGGTCATGACCCGCGACCCGGTCGTGCTCCGCGAGGACGACTCGATCGCGGTGGCGATCCACAAGATGGCCGTGGGCGGCTTCCGACACATCCCGCTCACCCGCGGCGGGCTTCCGACGGGCATCGTCTCGGCACGCGACGTGTTCCGCCACATCGTCGAGATTCTCGAGGCCTGAGGCCCGCCGCATAACCCCACCGGCGCGCTCGAACGGTTAGCGGCCCCGTCGCGCTCACGCTAGCATCGGGCGATGGGTGGTCGGGCCGTCAGCGGTCGCGCGGTGGGCGTCGTGCTGGTCCTCGTCTCGGCCTGCGGCTTCGGTTCCGGCGCGCTCTTCGCCAAGCCCGTCTACGCCGCCGGCCTGGACTGGCTGACGCTCCTGTACTGGCGATTCCTGATCGCTGCCGTGGTCTCCTGGGCCTGGCTGCTGCTGGTGCCCTTCAACCGGCGCGCGCTTCGCACGATCTCGCGGAGGCGGGTCCTGGTGCTGCTGGCACTGGGCGTGGTCTACGTCGGCAACAGCGGCACGTATTTCGCCGGCCTGGAGACGGTGTCGGCCTCGCTCGCCGCGCTGATCGTCTACATCTACCCCGCCCTGGTGGCCGTGCTCGCCCTGCGCTTCGGACGGCGGCTCGAGGGTCGCCGGCCGTGGGCCGCGCTGGGGCTCGCCCTGCTCGGCGTGGCCCTGGCCGTTGGCGGCATCGACCCGACGCAGGTGCCCCCGCTCTCGGGCCTGCTGCTGGTGCTCGCCTCGCCGGTCATCTACGCCATCTGGATCGTGCTGTCGGCGCGCCTCGCCGGTGAGCGGCGCACGCCACGCGATCCCGCCCCGCCCGAGGCCCTGGAGGGCGTCCAGGAGACCGATCCTGCGCCGGCGGCGGCGATCATGATGAGCGCCACCCTGGCGGTCTACGCGGCCCTGGCGTTCGCGGGAGGGCGCCCGATCCTGCCCACGCAGGTCCCCTCCGACGCGTGGTTCGGGCTGATCGGAGTGGGCCTGGTGGCGACCGCGCTGGCGGTACAGGCCTTCTACGCCGGCACCAAGCGCATCGGCGCCGCCCGCGCCGCGCTGGTGAGCACCGTCGAGCCGATCTACACGATCGTGCTGGCGACCCTGCTGCTGGGGGAGTCGCTCACGCCGGTGCAGCTGCTCGGCGGGGCGCTCGTGATCGGTGCGGTGATCCTCGCCGAGACCGCGCCCCGGCCGGCCGAGGCAGTGCCCGCCGCAGCGACCATACTGGGCCCCCTGGACGCATCGAACCCCGGGAGGTGAGCGTGTCTGCCCTCGTGGCCCATCCCGGCGACCCGGCCTGAGCCCGGCGTCGGCGATGCGCCTCTGCAGCTTCCTGGACGCCGGACGCGAGCGGCTCGGCGTCGCCGTGGAGGATCCGTCGCTGCCGCTCGATGCCGGGACCGGCAGCCGCGCGCGCGTGCTCCCCGCATCGGCCGTGTCGTCGGGCGGGCCGGCCACCATGGCCGAGCTGCTGGCCGGCGGGCCCCCGCTCGTCGAGCGGCTCCGCGAGGCGACCCGCTTCGCCGCCTCCCGCGTCCTCAGCGAGGGTGCGCCGTTGGCCCAGCTGGAGCTGCTGGCCCCCGTGCCACGGCCGGGGAAGGTCGTCGCCGTGGGGCTCAACTACCACGCGCACGCGGCGGAACAGGGCCGCGAGCCGCCGAGCGAGCCGATCCTCTTCGCCAAGTTCCCCACGGCCGTGATCGGCGGCGGAGCGGCCGTGCGCTGGGATCCCGCGCTCACGACCCAGGTCGACTACGAGGTCGAGCTGGCAGTCGTGGTCGGACGTTCGCTGCGGCGGGTCGACCCGTCCGCCGCGATCGACGGCGTGCTCGGCTACACCGTCGCCAACGACGTCACGGCCCGCGACCTGCAGTCGGCCGACCGGCAGTGGGTGCGGGGCAAGTCCCTGGACACGTTCGGGCCCATGGGCCCGCTGCTGGTGACGGCGGACGAGCTGCCCGACCCGCAGACGCTGCGCCTGACGGCTCGCGTCAACGGGGAGCTGCTCCAGGACGGTCGCACGGCCGACATGATCTTCTCGGTGCGCGAGCTGCTGGCCTACTGCTCGCGGGCCTTCACGTTGGAGCCAGGCGACGTGCTGCTGACGGGTACGCCGTCGGGGGTCGGCGTGTATCGCAACCCGCCCCGCTTCCTGCACGATGGCGACTTCATGGCGATGGCCATCGACGGCATCGGGACGCTGAGCAACCCCTGCCGGGAAGAGCGCTGAGCGATCAGGAGGGATACTCGGGCGGCACACCCAGGCGCGTCAGCAGCCGCTTGAGCAGCGCCACGGTGGCCGGATCCTCCTCCGCATCAAGGTAGAGCCGCAACGCCGCGATCACCACCTCGAGCTCGTCGCCGTCGAGTTGCAGGGTCGCCCCGTCCGTCATGCCGTCGCCTCGTCCCTCAGGTCCTCGGTGGCCGCCCCGCGCGAGATGGTAGCCCTTGGCGGCCCGACGTACGATGAGGCCCTTCGCCGTCAGGCTGCAGGGGAGATTCGCGCATGGCCACGATCAGCGAACCCGGGCTCGGGGCGGCCAACCAGTCCGGTGCGCACATCAATCCCGACGCCTATGCCGAGGCCCAGGATTTCCTGCCCTTGAAGGGCATCGACCACGTCGAGTTCTGGGTCGGCAACGCGCGCCAGGCCGCCAACTACTACCGCGCCCTGTGGGGCTTCACGCCGGTCGCCTATGCGGGCCTGGAGACCGGGGTGCGCGATCGAGCGTCGTACGTGCTCGTGCAGAACGACATCCGCCTCGTCCTGACCGCCCCGCTGTCGCCGGACGGCGAGATCGCCGATCACGTGCACCGCCATGGCGACGGGGTGCACGACATCGCGTTCGCCGTGGACGATGCCAGCGCCGCCTGGCGCGAGACGACGGTCCGCGGGGCGCGCTCGTACCAGGAGCCGATCGAGATCGACGGGGGTGAGGACGGCACGCTGAGGCAGAGCGCGGTGCACACCTACGGGGAGGTCGTCCACTCGTTCGTCGATCGGGGGGCCTACCACGGCACCTACGCGCCTGGCTATCGGCCCATCAAGCGGCCGGCGGCCCATGCCGAGGGGCTCAGCCTGCTGGAGATCGACCACTGCGTGGGCAACGTCTCCCTCGGCGACATGGATCGCTTCGTGGCCTACTACCGCGACGTGTTCGGCTTCAGCCAGCTGATCCACTACGACGACAAGGTCATCCACACCGAGTACAGCGCACTCATGTCGAAGGTCATGACCAACGGCAACGGGCGCGTCAAGTTCCCCATCAACGAGCCGGCCACGGGACGGCGCAAGAGCCAGATCCAGGAGTTCCTCGACTACTACCTCGACGCGGGCACGCAGCACATCGCGCTGCGCACCGAGGACATCGTCGCCACGGTGCGGCGGCTGCGCGACTACGGCGTGCAGTTCCTGGGCCTGCCGCACGAGTACTACGCCACGCTGGCCGATCGCGTCGGGGACGTCGGGGTACCGATGGAGACGCTCGAGGAGCTGGGCATCGAGGCGGACCGGGACGAGGAGGGCTTCCTGCTCCAGATCTTCACCCGGCCGGTCCAGGATCGCCCCACCTTCTTCTTCGAGATCATCGAGCGGCACGGCTCGCGCGGCTTCGGGGTGGGCAACTTCAAGGCCCTCTTCGAGGCGATCGAGCGCGAGCAGGCGAAGCGCGGGAACCTGTAGCCGTCGCGACGCCAGGCCGGCGCGCCTGGCGGCGTGAGCGCCGCAAGGAGGGCGCGCCGCGCCGCGGGAGCGCCGCCAGGAGGGCACCCGAGTGCGCTCGTAGCCCAAGAGTGCGCTCGTAGCCCAAGAAGGATTACCAAGCCGCCCAACCGGCGGTGCGCGGCTGTCACGCGCGGTGCCCGGCGGTCGGGTGGGCACGCGGTCGTCCGATCCCCGCTCGGCGGAGCAGCCCGACGGCCGCCGGCGACCCTCGA
>DATHCS010000345.1:0-7690 GCA_035319405.1 Candidatus Dormiibacterota bacterium
GAGCTGCCCGCCATCCGTGACCTGGCCGCCGCGATCGGCGTCGAGACGGGCGACCTGCTGGGCGCCACCGTGCTCCACGAGGCCTTGCACCGCATGGTCGCCGTTCGTGCTGGAGAAGCGGCCAGCACGCACCCCGTCGAACAGGCCCGACGGCGGCTGGCGAGCGATCCGGCCGCGCCCGACGTGGAGGGCACGCTGTCCGCCTTCCGGGAGGCCTTCCCCGCCGAGCCGGCGCTGCCCGATCCCGCGGCCCCATTGCCCACCCAGAGCGGGGCCAGGCCGGCTCCCGGCCGCTCCCGCGAGGGCGCGGAGCTGGAGGAGCTGGCCCTGCTGCACGTCGCCACCACGAACCCCGCCCTCGCCGGGGTGCGGCCCCTCTTCGACGTCGAGGAGCTGGCCGCGACCAGCGACTACGCGAGGGTCGTGGCGGCCCTCGAACCGGCGGCGGCCAGCCCGGCCGCTCGGGTCCGGGGCGCCGGTCGCCTCGACCTGCCGGGGCTCATGGAGCTCCTGCGCGCCCCGGAACGGGCCGCGCCGACGTCGCTGGCCGGCCAGTTGCGCTGGATCGAGCATCACTGGCGCGCCGCGCTCACGCCGGAGCTTCAGCGGCGCCTGACCCTCAGCCTCGACCTGCTGGCCGAGGAGGCTCGTGCGCGCGAGCTCCGTGACCACGGGGCGCATTTCGGCGGCGACGGCCAGGCCGAGGCGCCGGAGCTGGGCGGCGAGGGCGAGGAGCGCTTCTCGCCGGATGCGGCCTGGATGCCCGAGGTCGTGCTGATCGCCAAGAACACGCACGTCTGGCTGCACCAGCTGTCCCGCGATCACGGGCGACCCATCGAGCGACTCGACCAGGTCCCGGACGAGGAGCTGGCGCGACTCGCCGCACGCGGCATCAACGCGCTCTGGCTGATCGGCCTGTGGGAGCGCAGCCGAGCCTCGCGCGAGATCAAGCAGCGCATGGGCAACCCCGACGCGGCTGCCTCGGCCTACGCCGTGGACCGCTACGCGATCGCCGCCGAACTGGGCGGGGACGAGGCGCTCGATCGCCTGCGCGAGCGGGCCGCGACGCACGGGCTGCGCCTGGCCAGCGACATGGTGCCCAATCACATGGGCATCGACAGCGAGTGGGTGCTCGACCATCCGCAGCGATTCGTCGGCCTCGACGCGCCGCCCTTCCCCAACTACCGTTTCGGCGGCCCCGACCTCTCGCCGGACCCGCGGGTCGGCATCTGGCTCGAGGACGGCTACTGGGATCATCGCGACGCCGCGGTCGTCTTCAAGCGCGAGGACCGGGCCTCCGGCCAGCGACGCTACCTCTACCACGGCAACGACGGGACCTCGATGCCCTGGAACGACACGGCCCAGCTCGATTACCTCCAGGCGGAGGTGCGTGAGGCCGTGATCGAGGTCATCCTGGGCATCGCACGTCGCTTCCCCATCATCCGCTTCGATGCGGCCATGACCCTCGCCCGCCGCCACATCCAGCGCCTCTGGTACCCCGCGCCGGGCCACGGCGGGGCGATCCCCTCGCGGGCCGAGTTCGGCAGCCTCTCCCCGCAGGCCTTCCGACGGCGCATGCCCCACGAGTTCTGGCGCGAGGTGGTCGATCGCGTCGCGGCCGAGGTGCCGGACACCCTCCTGCTGGCCGAAGCCTTCTGGCTCATGGAGGGCTACTTCGTGCGGACCCTGGGCATGCACCGCGTCTACAACAGCGCCTTCATGCACATGCTGCGCGACGAGCACAACGCCGAGTACCGCGCCGTGCTGCGCGAGACCCTGGCCTTCGATCCAAGGGTCCTGGAGCGCTACGTCAACTTCATGAGCAACCCCGACGAGCGCACGGCGGCCGACCAGTTCGGCACGCAGGGCAAGTACGCCGGGGTGGCCACCCTGCTGGCGACCCTCCCGGGCCTGCCGCTCATCGGGCATGGCCAGCTCGAGGGCTATCGCGAACGGTACGGCATGGAGTTCCGGCGCCCGCAGCTCGATGAGCTACCGGACGAGGGCCTCGGCTGGTTGCACGAGGCGCGGCTCTACCCGCTGCTGCGGCGCCGGCGGCAGTTCGCTCGCGCCGACGGTTTCCGCCTCTTCGACGTGGTGCGCGACGAGGGCGGCGTGGCGGAGGACGTCTTCGCCTACGCCAACGTATCCGGCGGCGATCGGTCACTGGTCCTGTACCACAACCGCTGGGGCGACGCGGCCGGCCGGATCCGCGACTCGGTACCGTTCGCCGCCCGGGACGGCGGCGGCCGCTCGCTGCGCCGGCAGGCCCTCCACGAGGCCCTGCGACTCTCGGCCGCCGCGGACACCTGGTACGCCGTGCGCGACCTGGTGAGCGGCCAGGAGTACCTCTTCGAAGGCGCCGCCCTCGCGCGCGACGGCCTGTGGTGTGCGCTCGATGCCTTCGGCTGCCAGGTCCTGCTCGACTGGCGGGAGCTGCACGACCACGACGGTCGCTGGCGGCGTCTCGCCGACGCGCTGGGCGGCCGCCCGGCGCCCGACCTGGCCCTCGCCCTGGCCGAGCTGGAGCGCCGCACGCCTCTTCCGGAGGAGCCCCCAACAGCGCCGGAATCGGATGCGGGAGCGGACGACGAGGACGCCGCAGGCGCCGGCGACCCGCTCGAAGGGGCCGACCGCACCGACCCCGACACGGCGGCGAAGCGCTGATGGGCCGTCCGGAGCACATGACGTTCCTGGGCCACTCGACGGTCCATCTCGAGATCGGCGGCCAGCGCGTGCTCACGGATCCCGTGCTCTTCGAGCGGATCACGATCCTGCAGCGCGTCGTCAAGCCCCTCGACCCGGCGCACTACCGTGACGTCGATCTGGTGCTCATCTCGCACCTCCACCTCGATCACCTCGACCTGCGCTCGCTGGCGCTGCTCGGACGACACCTGCCGCTGCTCGTACCGGCCGGATCGGGCCTCTGGCTGCGGCGGGAAGGCTTCGCCGACGCCACCGAGATGCGCCCCGGCGATACCTTTCGCCTCGGCGATCTGCGCATCACCGCGACGCGCGCGGTGCACGACGGGTTCAGGCCGCCGTTCGGGCCGCGCGGCGTTGCCCTCGGCTACCTGCTGGAAGGGGACGAGGCCTCGGTCTACTTCGCCGGTGACACCGACATCTTCCCGGAGATGGCGGAGCTCACGACGGGGCTCGATCTGGCCCTGCTGCCGGTCTGGGGCTGGGGGCCCCGGCTCGGCCCCGGGCACATGGATCCCGCGCGGGCTGCCTACGCGGCCGAGCTCCTCCAGCCGCGCGCCGTGGTGCCCATCCACTGGGGTACCTTGTGGCCGCTGGGCATGGAGCTGGTACGGCCGGGCCGCCGCCTCGATCCGCCGCACGAGTTCATGCGCGCGGTCACCGAACGGGGCCTCAGCACCGAGATCATCCTCACGCCGCCGGGGGAGCGAGTGCCCTTTCGCACCTGATCGGCTGGAGCCTGGGCCGCGGCGAGTCGTTGCACGGTCAAGCAGATCGCTCGAACCGGTATCATGCTCCTGACATGGTGAGCCCCGAGGGCACGACCCTCGACCTGAGCGATGCCACCGACCGGCAGGCGCTCGAAGCGTCCCTTCGCCCGTGGGTCGCCTTCCTGCGCGCCCATGCCGCGGTGCTGCGCCGCCTCGAGGACGAGCTGGAACGGGAACAGGGCATCACGCTCGCCGACTACGACGCCCTCCTGCAGCTGGCGATGGCCGACGGGCAGCTGCGCATGAACGAGCTGGCCGACCGGCTGCTGCTGACCCGCAGCGGCGCGAGCCGACTGGTGGATCGCCTGGCCGACGACGGCTACGTGGCGCGCCACAAGTGCAGCACCGACGCGCGCGGTGCGTACGCCGTCCTGACCGCAGCCGGGCGCGCCCGCCTCCGCAAGGCCGCCCCGACGCACCTGCGCGGCGTCGAGGAGCACTTCATGGCCGTCCTCCCTGCGGAGGATCAGGTCATCTTCACCCGCGCGCTGGAGGCCATCCTGGCGCCGCTCGAAGGGGAGCCGACCGCCGCTCGCGGGTACCCGGACTAGGCCCGGCGGGGGGCCTACTCGACCTGCGCCCCTGCCTCGCGATAGCGCGCCTCGGTTCGTCGCAGCGTGTCCGGGTCCGTTCCCCGCGCCCGCGCCAGTCGCTCCGTCACCAGCTGCAACGGGGTCACGGTGCCCAGCAGGGCCGCCATGGGCGCGGCGAGGCCTGGCGCGTCCGGGGCGATCAGCCTGCCGAGCGGGGTGAGCTCCTGGGGTACGACGGACGAGACGGCCTCGGCCAGGATCGCCGCCGCGGACAGCCCGATGGCTCGGCAGGCCGCCAGGACGCCGCGGGCACGAGCGGTCCGCTCGGCCCTGCCGTCCTGGTCGGCCAGCAGGAGGACCAGTCCGGTCGAGGCGTCGGTCGCGGGGAGGTGGCCGTGGAGGATCGTCTCGAGGTCGCGCACGGCCGTCGGCAGGTAGCTCGCCTCTTCGACCTTGAGCCCGAGCTCTCGGGCGGCGGGTCGGTCGGCGCCGGATCCGACGACCAGGAGCCGTGCGGACGTCGCGAGACCGCTCGCGATCGACTCCGCTGCCGCTGTCTGCCGGCTGCCCGCGGCGAGGAGTGCCCGGATGGCGACCGGGTCCAGGGGCACACCGGCCAGGTGCTGCGCCACGGCGGCCGCCGCGAGCAGGGGCGAGAGGTAGCCCACCGTGTGGCACCAGGACTGATCCTGCTCGTCGGTGGTCACCACCAGGTCTGCCAGCGCGGCGCCCGGCGAGCCGGCGCCGACGCTGATCAGCGCGGTGGGGGTGCCGGCGTCGCGCGCCGCCTGGAGCGCGCGATTGGTGGCCCACGTCCCGCCCTCGTGGCTGATGGCCACGAGCAGCCCGGCGTCCTGCGGCTCCAGCGACGCCTCGAACGCCTGGACGGCGCGCACGGCTGGCGGGAGTCCTGCCTGTCGCAGGGCATGGGCCAGGATCAGCGCACCTCCCTGCGCGCCGTGCTCGCTCGTGCCACAGCCGACGAGCCAGACCGCCCGACCCGATCCAACGCAGGCACGGATCGACCGGGCCAGCCCGGCGGCGCGGCTCCCGGGCTCCACCAGGCGTCCCAGGAGGCGCTCCGCGAACGCCGGCTCCGCGGCGATCATCTCGGTCATCGCCCACGGCGGGCCCGTCCGGACGGGCGGCATCGTCGACCCATGCCAGGGGTCCGGCGGGCCGGGCAGGACCGACTCGGGGTCGAAGCGCGGCGATGCGGCGGGATCCATCGGGGGAGTCTGGCACGCGCTGTCGCGGCCGTGGCGGCACAGGCGCGTCCGTGCCGGGACCCGTCCGACCCGTCAGGAGTGAGGCAGGAAGAGCCGCGTCCGCGCGGCGTAGTCGCCGTAGTCGGGGAAGCGCTCCCGCAACCAGGCTTCCTCGCGCCGCGCCTTGAGCGTGAAGAAGGCCGCCAACACGCAGGCCCCGGCCAGCGCCAGCAAGCTGGCCATGGCCAGTGCCCAGCCCAGCGACCCGAGGATCAGGCCGCCGTAGATCGGGTGGCGCACGTGCCGGTAGATGCCGTGCTCGACGAGCACCGCGTCGCCGCGCGGCCTCGGGAAGGGCGTGAGGCTGCGACCGAGCTCGCGCACGCCCAGCACCGACTCCAGCGCGCCGGCGCCCATGAGGACGGCGCCGGCGACGATCGTCACGACGAGCAGCGGCCCGGCCCACGCCGGGCCGACGAAGCCGCCCAGAAAGATCGCCGCCAACAGCACGACCTGTAACCCGAACCAGCCCTCCCCATGACTGCCGAGCGATGGCAGCCCACTCACCGCGGGGTTCCGCAGCCGATCATCGCAGCGCCGCCTTCGGCGGCTCGAAGCCCCGTGACCGACGGGGCGCGGCCCGGATCCCGGGGATAGCCTGTGGAGAAGTGCCCCAGGACGCTCGAAACTCGTGGACAACTGGCATTGACCCGCCCGACCGGCGGACCGTAGTCTTGGTCTTGCCCGAAGGGGCCCTGCACCGGACCCGGAGCCGATAGCTTGCTAACGGAACCGGGAGCCTGTGGACCGGCAGCGATGTCGGACCGGAGGCGATGGAGCGGCGGTTCCTTCGGGCGCTTCGTTGTCCCCGCTGCCCCGCCGTGCCGCCGTCAGTCATCGGCCAGCGGCACCGCCAGGACGTTGAACCCGCCATCGACGAAGTGCACCTCCCCGGTGACCGCCGCGGCCAGGTCACTGCACAGGTAGACGGCCGCTCCGCCGACGTCGTCGATGGTGATGTTCGAGCGCAGCGGCGCGATGTCGCGGAATTCCCCGTAGAGGCCCTTGAAGCCGGCGATGCCGGCCGCTGCCAGGGTGCGCACCGGACCGGCGCTGATGGCGTTGACGCGGATGCCGCTCGGCCCGAGGTCCGCGGCGAGGTAGCGCACCGTCGCCTCGAGCGCCGCCTTGGCCACGCCCATCACGTTGTAGTTGGCGACCACCTTGTCGGCGCCGTAGTAGGTCAGCGTCAGCACGGATCCGCCGGGGCCCATCAGGGGCACGGCGGCGCGCGTGAGCGCCACCAGCGAGTAGGCGCTGACGTCGAGGGCCAGCGCGAAACCCTCACGCGACGTCTGGAGGAAGGCGCCCTCGAGATCCTCCCGCCGCGCGAAGGCGAGCGCGTGGACGAGGATGTCGAGCGATCCGTGACGCTCACGCCACCGTTCGATGACGGCGGCGATCTGCGCGTCGTCCTGCACGTCGCAGGGCTCCACGAAGTCGGCCCCCAGGCTGCTCGCGAGCGGCCGTACCCGCCGCTCCAGCAGGCCCGCCACGGAACTGAAGCCGACCGTCGCGCCGTGGGCGTGGAGGGCTCTCGCGATGCCCCAGGCGATCGAATGATCGTTGGCCACGCCGAAGATGAGCGCCTTCCTGCCGTCCAGCAACGCCACGTCCGTCCTCCCTCTGAGCCTCGCCCCAGCCTACATCGGCGATGGCCGCTAGCATCCGTGCGATGGCAGCCTCGGGGCCCCTTTCGCGCGTCCGCCTCCGTCGCCGCGGATGAGGCTGCACTTCCTGGGCGCCGCGACGACCGTCACGGGCTCCCAGTTCCTGCTGGAGACGGATCGAGCGCGGGTGCTGGTCGATTGCGGCATGTTCCAGGGATCGCCCTCCGAGGTCCTGCGCAACCACGGGGGGTTCGCCTACGAGCCCGGGTCGCTCGACGCGGTCCTGCTCACGCACGCGCACCTGGACCACTGCGGCCTGCTGCCGTTGCTGGTCAAGCAGGGCTATCGCGGTCCCATCCACACCACCCGCGCGACCGCGGAACTCGCCCGCCTCGTGCTGCTCGACAGCGGCAAGCTGCAGGTGGAGCACGCGCAGGCTTACCAGGAGCGCCTGCAGCGGATGGCTCGGCGCGCGGCGCGGGCCGCCGCCGATCCCGCCGGGGCGGCGGGAGGCGCGACGGGTGGACCCACGCTCATGCAGGCGGCCGGCCGCCAGGAGATCGCCGGGCCGGGCGCCCCATTCCCGCGCGGCGGCAGCGATCCCGAGCGCCCGGACCCGGAGACCGTGCTGCGCGGCCAGCCGCCGGCCATCGAGACGGCCCTCACCGAGCCCCTCTACGACGCGGACGACGCCGAGCGGGCGATGCAGCAGTTCCGCGGCCTCGACTACGGCGAGACGCTAGACGTCGCGCCGGGCATCCGTGCCGTCTTCCACGATGCCGGGCACATCCTCGGCTCGGCCATCA
>DATHCS010000346.1:0-3572 GCA_035319405.1 Candidatus Dormiibacterota bacterium
GGTCACCTCGGCGCCATGGCCGAACCCGGGCCTGGGTCGGGGGACCGCGTGACCGGCGGACTCGATCGCGCGCAGCGCCGCCTGCCAGCCGAAACCTCCCAGCGGCACCAGCACCCGCACCTGGTCGAGCAGGGCGAGCTCCCACGCCAGGTACGGCGCACAGGTGTCGCGCTCTTGCGGCGTGGGCCGGTTCTGCGGCGGGGCACAGCGGACGGCGGCGGCGATGTAGGCCCCGGTCAGCGTCAGCCCGTCGTGGGCGCGGCGCGAGCTGGGGCGATCCGCGAAGCCCGTGGCGTACAGGGCTGACCACAGGAAATCCCCGGATGCATCGCCGGTGAAGACGCGACCGGTGCGGTTGCCGCCGTGCGCGGCGGGCGCGAGGCCGATCAGCAGCACGCGCGCCCCCGGGTCGCCGAACCCGGCCAGCGGGCGTCCCCAGTAGGTCTCGCCGGCGAAGCGCGCCACCTTGACGCGGGCCACCTCCTCGCGCCACGCCACCAGGCGCGGGCAGCGACGGCAGCTCTCGATCTCCGACCGCAGCGCCTCCAGGCCGGGGCTGTTCAGGCGAAGCGCTCCGCGACGAGCCGCTCCAGGGCGTGGCGATGGTCGCGTGAGGCGAAGTCGTGGAGCGGATGCGGGTCGAGCAGCACCTCCTCGACGTTGCCGGCACGGCGCACGTAGATCGCGGGGCGGATGACGCCCTGCGGGTCGCCCTCCACGATGACGCCGATCCCGTCCGGGCCGCCCGCGTCGGCGAAGTGGGCGAGCGGCAGGATGCCCTCGTCGTGCCAGCCGCCGTCGGCGCCGCGCAGCACCACCGAGGCCAGGTAGCCCTTCTGGTTCCACAGCTCGGGCGCGTTCGTCGCCTCGTCCGCGAGGTGCGCCACGAGGTCCGCCGGCGCGATCGCCCGCCGCGGCAGCTGCGCGCCGAAGTGCCGCTCGGCGATGTGACGCGCCAGGATGCGTCCGTTGTAGCGGTGCCCGTGGACCGCCCCGGAGTTGCTCGGGATGCCGTACTTCTGGGGGCCCTTGGCGCCCTGCGTGATGGTGCCCGCGAAGTACACGCCGGGCAGCGTTGCGCTCTCCCAGAAGTCGGTCTGCGCGGGAAGGCGGCTCTGGCCCGAGGTGGCCACGCCCAGTCCCGGCAGGTCCAGCAGCGGCGTGGTGAAGCCGGTCGCCGCGATGACCTCGTCCGCCTCGACCGCCAGGGCCAGGCCGCCGTCGGTCGTGCGCGTGTGCACCGTGAAGGCATCGCCACGGCGCTCCACGCGCTCGATCGAGGCGCTCAGGATGTGTACCCCGCTGGCCATGATGTGGTCCTCGACCGGCTGCACGTAGCGAGCCCGGATGCCCACCAGCGAGTTGGTCTCGATGGACGTGCGCGCGGGACGGGGCGAGGCGAGGACGATCCGTCGCGCGTAGCTGAGCAGTCCGTTGGCAAGCTCGAATCCGGAGTTCTGCTTGCCGACGATGAAGAGGCGCTTGCCCGCGTACGACTCGGCCGCGCGGGTGTCCACGTAGTGGGGCACCAGCTCCATGCCGGGCGTGTCGGGCTTCCACGCCTGGGCGACGCCGACCGCGAGCACGAGCAGGCGGCAGCGGTAGGGACCGTCGGACGTCTCCACCACGAAGCGCTCCCCGTCCGGCCCCTCCTCGCGCCCCGTGCCCAGCCACTCGCAGTCGTAGCGCACCCGGATCCCCGTGCGCGAGGCGAACTCGAGCAGACCCGCCTCCATCTCCGGTCGCGAGGGGAACTCGGAGGTGCCGTCCATCAGGTCGACCATCACGGCCTGGTCGGCGGCTTCCTCGGCCAGCAGGCTGTTCCAGTCGTAGCGCTCGTAGGCCCGCGTGCCCCGCTCGGCCGGCGCATAGGCCTTGGTCCACGACAGCAGGCGCTGGAAGAACGGGAAGCGGCGGAACATGCCGCCGGGCGCCGGGTCGCGCGAGAGCACCGCGTGGCCGATGCCGAGGCGGGTCAGACAGTAACTGAGCTGCAGGCCGCCCGGCCCGCTGCCCACGACGATCACGGGGTACTTCCCCGGCGGGAAGGGCCGCTCGACCCCCGCTGGCGACTCGCCGCCCGGCGGCGGCGTTACCTCCGCCACCGGTTCGCGTTCCGCAGGCGGCGCGTCTGCTCCACGAGGACGCGGTAAGTGACACGCGGGTAGGTCAGCAGGAAGCTGTGCAGGTCCTGGCCGGCCAGGTGCAGCACCCGCAGCGGTCCCTGGGCCACCACGTCCGCGACGGGGCGCTCGCCGAGCAGGATGGCCACCTCGCCGAAGTAGTCGCCGCGCGTCAGTCGGGCGCGCTCCTCGCCGTCGATGACAACGGCGACCTCGCCTTCCAGGATCACGTAGAAGCCGCTGCCGCCGATGCCCTGGCGCAGCAGGCGCGTGTCGGCCGCGTACCAGGCTTCCTCGAAGATGTGGGCCACGGCCCGCAGCTGCGGCTCGTCCAGGTCCGCGAAGAGCGCCAGCTTGGCTAGCTCATCGATCAGCTCGTCCGAGTCCGCCATCACGCTCCCTCGCTGCCGCTCAGTGGTGGGCTTCGCCGATCACCTGGCGCAGCCGATGCGCCAGGCCGCGCAACATCGCCGCGGCGAGCTCGGGATCCTTCTCCACCTCGGCGAAGAGATCCCAAGAAGCCAGGCCCAGGGCGACCGTGGGGCCGGTCGCTACGACGCTGGCCAGGCGTGGCTGCTGGTCGATCACCGCCAGCTCGCCCAGGAACTGTCCCGGCCCGAGGTGCGACAGCTCTTCCGAGCCGCGCACGACGCGGGCGCTCCCGCTCACGATGACCCACAGGCCCGTGCCCGCCTGCCCCTGCCGCACGAGGTACTCGCCGTCGGCGAATGATCGCTCACCGGCCCGCTCCGCGAGGCGTCCCAGCGCGGCCGCCGGAGCCCCCTCGAAGAGCTCGGAGCGGCCCAGCAGCTCGGCCTTCTCGGTCGTCCCCAGCGCCATCATCGCGACGATAGCACCGCGGATCAGTCGCCGAGGTGCGCGCCCGACCGGATGGCGAAGTCGGCGAACGTGTCGGTCGCGGGCCCGTGCACGGCGTCGACCCGGGTCACGACGGCGCCCCTGGGACCCGCCCGCAGCTCGGCGAGCAACGCCTCGAGGGCGTCGGGCGGGCCTTCGGCCACCAGCTCGACGGCGCCGTCCGGGCGGTTGCGCACCCAGCCCACCAGGCCGAGCACCGCCGCCCGATCGCGCACGAACCAGCGGAACCCCACGCCCTGCACCCGCCCGTAGACCGCTGCACTGAGGCGGCCACGCTCGCGGCCGCCATCGGCCGACACCTCCGTCAGGCCGCTGCCGGCCGCGCGCTCGGCCAGGCGAGCAGCAGCACGTCCACCGTGAGCTCCGGGTTGGCGTAGCCCTCGAGCCCCGCGGTCAGCCCATCGAGGCGGGCCAGGAAGGCCGGCACGCCGTCGGGCTCGAGGCCTTGCGCAGCCGCTTCCAGCTCTTCCAGCAGGCCCACGGCGCGCACGGCTCTGCGGCCGCCGGCCGCGGTCACCGCCAGGTCCCGCGCCACGCTTCGCCAGACCTCGAGCAGGCGGAGCGCGGCGG
>DATHCS010000347.1:0-2893 GCA_035319405.1 Candidatus Dormiibacterota bacterium
CCCAGCTTGACGACGTGCCGGGCGAGCTTCGCGGCGGTGGTCGTCTTGCCCGACCCCTGCAGGCCCACGAGGGCCACGACGGCCGGCTGGCCGGTCAGGCGGAAGGTGCGGTCGCCGACCGAGAGCATCGTGGTCAGCTCCTCGTCGACGATCTTGATGACCTGCTGCCCGGCGTTGAGCTGCTCCAGCACCTCGGCCCCGATCGCCCGCTCGCGCACCCGCGCCACGAAGTCCTTGACGACGCGGTAGTTGACGTCCGCCTCGAGCAGCGCCAGGCGCACCTCGCGCATGACCGCGTCAACGTCCGCCTCGCTCACGCGGCCTCGGCCAGTCAGCTGGGCGAGGGCGTGGCGCAGGCGCTCACTGAGGGTGTCGAACACGACTGTGGCGGATCTCCTTGGGCGTCCGAACGGGACGCCGCGGTGGGGCACGGGTTCTGGCGCCCCGGGGCGGCCGGAGTGTACCGCAGGCCCCGATTCGACGAGCAGCCGGACCTTCGTACCGGCGCCGGCGACGGGCGTCGCTAGTCGAAGAGCGCGGCCACGAAGGCGTGCGGCTCGAAGGGCACCAGGTCGCCCAGCTGCTCGCCCACGCCGACGAAGAGGACGGGCACGCCCAGGGCCTGCTCCACGGCGAAGACGATGCCTCCCTTGGCAGTCGAATCGAGCTTGGTCAGGATGAGCCCGGTCAGCGGGCTGGCCTCGTGGAAGGCCCGCGCCTGGGTCAGGCCGTTCTGGCCGGTCGTGCCGTCGAGCACGAAGAGCACGTCCGGCTCGCTGCCCGGCAGGCGCTTGTCGATGGTGCGCCGGATCTTGGCCAGCTCGTCCATCAGGTTGTGCTTGGTATGAAGGCGTCCCGCGGTGTCGACGATGACCACGTCCACGCGGCGAGCGACCGCGGCGTCGAGCGCGTCGTAGACCACGGCCGCCGGATCGGCTCCGGCCTGGTGGGCGACCACGGGCACGTCCAGCCGTGCGGCCCACGCGCCGAGCTGCTCGATGGCGGCTGCCCGGAAGGTATCCGCCGCCGCCAGCAGCACGCGCTGGCCGCGACCGGTTTCGCGATGCGCGAGCTTGGCGATGGTGGTGGTCTTGCCCGTGCCGTTCACGCCCACCACGAGCACGACGGCGGGCGTCCCCGCGGAGGGGCGTCGCGGCTGCCAGGTCGATCCGTCGCGCGGGACCAGCAGCGCCTCGAGTTCGGCTCGGACGGCCGCCTCGGGGTCGCTCGCGTCGCGTCGGCGTCGGGCGCGCTCGACGAGCTCGAGCGCGAGCGCGCCCCCCACGTCACCGGCGATGAGCGCCTCCTCGACGTCCTCCCAGGAGGCGTCGTCGAAGCTCCCGCGGAACAGGCCCTGGAGACGCGCCACGAAACCGGCGCGGCTGCGCGCGACCCCGCCCTCGAGCGACGGCTCACCCTCCGGGAGCGGCAACGACACGGCGGGCAGGTCGGGCGTGGCGGCTGCGGGTCCCAGGTCCCCCTCGAGTCGGGTGAAGGCCGGCTCGGGGGCGAGGCCCGGCTGGTCGGGCTCGGGGCCGCCGGCGTCCGGGGACGGAGCCTCGGCGGGAGGACCCTCGGAGGTCGGCGGCGCCTCGGTGAGCGGGTCGGGGGCGCCTGAGGTGGGATCCGATACGAGCCGCCGCAGCCAGCCCATCTCAGCCCACCTCCGCCAGCTGGGTAGCCTCGGCGAGGCGCAGCGAGATCACCCGGCTCACGGCATCGTCGCCGATGGTGATGCCGTACAGCGCATCGGCCGCCTCGATCGTGCCCCGGTTATGGGTGATGACCACGAACTGGGTGGCCACGGCGAGGTCCCGCAAGGCCTCCGTGAAGCGGGTGATGTTGGCCTCATCGAGAGCCGCATCGACCTCATCGAGCACGCAGAAGGGCACCGGGCGAACGTCGAGCATGGAGAACAGCAGGGCCACCGCCGTGAGCGCTCGTTCGCCGCCGGAGAGCATCGCGAGGGCCTGCCGCTTCTTGCCCGGCGGGCGGGCCATGATCTCCACGCCGGTCACGGCCAGGTCCTCGGGCTCGGTCAGGACGAGCTGCGCCTCACCGCCGCCGAAGAGCTGCTCGAAGCGGCGGGCGAAGGCCGTCTCGAGCGCCGCGAACGTGTCGCGGAACTGGCGGGTGATGCGCTCGCTGAGCTCGCCGATGAGCGCCCGCGTGGCCGCGATGGCGCGGTCGAGGTCCTCCTGCTGCGCCTCGAGGTCCTCCAGGCGCGCCCGCACTTCGGCGTACTCCTGGGCCGCGAACGGATTGCTCGCGCCCACCTCGTGGTAGCGCCGCCGCAGCGCCGCGAGGCGCCCGGCGCTCGGGGCCTCCGCCGGCGCGGACGCGGTCGGCTCCGCGTCCGCCCAGCCGCGCAGGACCACGTCGAGCGTCGCCTCGAGCTGGAGGGCTACGGCGGCCTCGCGCGCCTCCTCGTCCGCGCCGTCCCCCGCCGCCTCCGCAGCGGCCGGGGCCTGGCTCGAAGCGGTCGAGTCGCCAGCCGCATGGACCAGGGCCGCCAGGCCGAGCTCACCCAGCCCGGCCAGCTCGACGAGCACCTGCTCGCGCACGGCATCGAGCCCAACGCGCGCCTGGAGTGCGGCCAGCTCGGCGGTCCGCACGGCCTCTTCCGCACCACGCAGCCGCTCCCGGCTCGTGGCGGCCGTCCGCTCGGCCTCGGCCAGTCGGGAGCGGTCCGTCAGCTCGCCCGCGTCGAGCTCGGCCAGCGCGGCGGCCGCCTCCGCTTCCGCGTGGCGCGCCGACGCCAGGTCCGTGGCGGCCGTGGCCCGCTCGCGCTCGAGCTCCGCCAGCGCGGTCTCCAGCTCCCGCGTGCGCCGCTCGACGTCGGCCAGGCGCTCCTCCTCGGCGACGATCCCCAGTTCAGCCCGCCGCCGCTGAT
>DATHCS010000348.1:0-2192 GCA_035319405.1 Candidatus Dormiibacterota bacterium
GGATCGAGCGGCTACAGGCCGCCCTGCTCGTCCCCGCCGGCGGCTGGGCGCCCCCGCCGCCAGCCCGGCGTTCCCAGCCGCCACCAGATGAAGGCGGCAACGGCCAGGACGACGAGCAGGAGCATGAGCGTGTCGTAAGGCTGCAGGAGGCGCCGGATGTCGGCCCAGTTCTCGCCGAGCTGCACGCCGGCCCAGACGAGCAGGGTGCTCCACAGGAGAGCGCCGGCGGTGGAGTAGGCCACGAACTTGCCGAGGTTCATCCGGGCCACGCCGGCCGGGAAGCTGATGAACGTGCGAACGACGGGCATGAGGCGGGTCACGAAGACCGTGATTGAGCCGTACCGCGCGAAGAAGTGCTCGGCCAGCTCGATCTCGTGGGGGCGGATCAGCAGATACCGGCCGTAGCGCTCCAGGAACGGCCGGCCGCCCCAGGCGCCGATCCCGTAGCCGATCAGCGAGCCCAGGGTGTTGCCGATCGTGCCCACGACCACGACGATCCAGAAGTTCCAGGGCTGCCCCGTCAGCGGCTCGATCTGGCTGGGGTCGGAGATGAGGAAGCCCGCGTAGGGCAGGATCAGCTCGCTGGGCAGCGGGATCATGGCCGACTCGATGACCATCGCCAGGAGCACGCCGAGGTAGCCCACGGCCCCGTAGAGGGTGTTCAGGAACGGGATCACGACCTGGTCGATGAAGGCGAGCACGAGGCGAGAGTCTAGGGCCTTCGGCGGCGGGCGGCCGCCGACCCCGATCGCGGTGGCCTAGCTCGAGGTCGGGGCAGCCGAGCCCGAGGTGGCGGCGGCCGCCCGCTTGCGTGCCGGCCGGCCATTGCCGGAGGGCGCGGCGGGCGCGAACGGCGCGGCACGGCCGGCCTCCTCGGCGAAGGTCACGCCGCTGAGCGGCACCAGCGGCTCGCCGCGCAGGACGCGGGCGAGGTACTCGCCGGTCGCTGAGCCGGAGCTCTCGGCGATCCGCTCGGGCGTCCCCTCGGCGATCACCCGGCCGCCTCGGTCGCCGCCTTCGGGCCCCAGGTCGATGATCCAGTCGGCGGTCTTGATGACGTCCAGGTTGTGCTCGATCACGAGCACCGTGTTGCCCGTCTCGACCAGCCGGTGCAGCACCTGCAGCAGCTTCTCCACGTCGGCGAAGTGGAGGCCGGTGGTGGGCTCGTCGAGCACGTAGAGGGTGCGACCGGTGGCGCGCCGGGAGAGCTCCGTAGCGAGCTTCACCCGCTGCGCCTCGCCGCCGGAGAGCGTGGTGGCGGGCTGGCCGAGGTGAATGTACCCGAGGCCGACGTCGTAGAGCGTCTGCAGCTTGGCCCGGATGGCCGGCACCGCGGCGAACAGGTCGAGCGCCTCCGCGACGGTCATCTCCAGCACGTCGGCGATGGAACGGCCCTTGTAGTGGATCTCGAGCGCCTCGCGGTTGTAGCGCTTGCCGGAACAGACCTCGCAGGGGACGTAGACGTCGGGCAGGAACTGCATCTCGATCTTGATGATCCCGTCGCCCTTGCATTCCTCGCAGCGGCCGCCCTTGACGTTGAAGCTGAAGCGGCCCGGCCTGTAGCCGCGCAGGCGCGCGTCTGGGGTGCCCGCGAACAGCTCGCGGATCGGTCCGAAGAGGCCCGTGTAGGTCGCCGGATTCGAACGTGGCGTGCGTCCGATGGGGCTCTGGTCGATCTCGATGACCTTGTCGATCGCCTCCAGGCCGTCGATGCGCTCGTGCGGGCCGGGCTCCTCCCGTGCGCCGTACAGCACGCGGGCCAGGCCGCGATACAGGACGTCGGTCACGAGCGTGCTCTTGCCGCTGCCGGAAACGCCGGTGATGGCCGTGAAGGTGCCCAGCGGGAAGCGCACGTCGATCCGCTTCAGGTTGTGCGCCGTGGCACCCACGACCTCCAGGCCGCGGCCGCTGCCGGTCCGCCGCCGAGCAGGAACGGGCACCATCCGTTCACCACGCAGGTACGCGCCCGTGATCGAGCGCGGCTCGGCCAGGATCGCCTCGAGAGGCCCTTCGGCGACGATCTCGCCGCCGTGCTCGCCGGCGCCGGGACCGATGTCGACGATCCAGTCGGCCGTGCGGATGGTCTCCTCGTCATGCTCCACCACCAGCAGCGTGTTGCCCAGGTCACGCAGGCGGGTGAGGGTGGCGATGAGCTTGGCGTTGTCGCGCTGGTGCAGGCCGATCGACGGCTC
>DATHCS010000349.1:0-2236 GCA_035319405.1 Candidatus Dormiibacterota bacterium
GCTCCGCGCTCACCCCGGCCTCGATCAGCTGCTCGAGCAGCGGCCCTGTGACCGCGTCGGCGAAGAAGCCGGCGATGCTGGCCGCCACGGTGGCGCCGATGCCCGGTACCTCCTCGAACCGCTCGCTGGGCGTGGCTCGCAGCTCTCTCGCCACGCGGGTCGTCCACCGGTGGTCCGGTTCGTCTGCGCCGGGCGGCCAGGTCTCGATGGCCCAGTTCGCCAGGTCGATGGCCGTCTGCTCGCCCACGTGGCGGATGCCCAGCGCGCTGAGGATGCGAGCCAGCGGCCGCCGGCGCGAGCGATCGATCGAGGCCAGCAGGTTCTGCGCGCTCTTCTGGGCGTAGCGTTCGAGGGACAGGATCTCGTCCAGGGTGAGGCGGTAGAAGTCCGCCGGCACCTTGACCAGGCCGCGGTCCAGAAGCTGCACGAGGACCTTCCAGCCGGCACCCTCGATGTCCATGCCGCCGCGGCCCACGAAGTGGCTCATGCCCTGCACGACCTGGGCGGGGCAGAACGGGTTGGAGCAGCGGAAGCGCACCTCGCCCTCGTCGCGCACGACCTCGGCGTGGCAGACCGGGCAGGTGGCCGGCATCTCCCAGACGCGCTCCTCGCCGGTCCGTCGGTCCACGAGCGGCCGCACCACCTCGGGGATCACGTCGCCCGCCTTCTGCAGCACGACCCAGTCCCCAATGCGGATGTCCTTGCGCCGCACCTCGTCGAGGTTGTGGAGCGTGGCTCGGGCCACCGTCGATCCGGCCACCTTCACCGGCGTCATGTGGGCCACCGGCGTGAGCGTGCCCGTCCGGCCGACGTAGGCCACGATGTCCTCGACCCGCGTCTCCACCTGCTCCGGCGGGAACTTGAAGGCGATGGCCCAGCGGGGCGCCCGCGCGACCATGCCGAGGCGGCGCTGCTGGTCGTGGCGATCGACCTTGACCACCACCCCGTCCGTCTCGAAGGGCAGCTCGTGGCGGGCCTCGCGCCAGCGCTCGGTGAAGGCGATGGCACCCTCGATGTCGAGGCCGGCCTGGCGGTGCTCCTCGACCGGGAAGCCCAGGGCTGCCAACCGGTCGAGCGCCGCGGACTGGCGCGCCACGATGGACTCCCCGTCCGGCCCGTCTTCGATGAGGATGTAGGTCCAGGCCGCCAGGCGGCGGCTCGCGGTGACGCGGGGGTCGATCTGGCGGAGGGAGCCTGCGCCGCTGTTGCGCGGGTTGGCGTAGAGCGGCAGCCCGACCTCCTCGCGCTCGGCGTTGATCCTCGCGAACTCCGCCTTGGGCATGTAGACCTCGCCGCGCGCCTCGAGCGTGGCCGGCTCCGGCAGCTGCCCCGGCACGGTGGCGATCGTGCGCACGTTCGCGGTGACGTCCTCGCCCGTCGTCCCGTCGCCGCGGGTCGCGCCCTGGGCCAGGCGGCCCCTCTCGTAGCGGAGGCTGACCGAGAGGCCGTCGATCTTCAGCTCGCAGACGTACTCCAGCTCCGGGGCCGCCTCCGGGACCGCCGGCAGGCCGAGGCCCTTGCGCACCCGGGCGTCGAAGGCGCGCAGCTCGTCGTGGCTGAAGGCGTTGGCGAGGCTCAGCATGGGGCTGCGGTGACGCACCTCGCTGAACGTCGCCGACGGCGGCGCGCCGACGCGTTGCGTCGGGCTGTCGGGCGTCTGGAGCTCGGGGTGTGCCGCCTCCAGGTCCTGCAGCTCGCGCATCAGTGCGTCGTACTCGGCGTCGCTCAGCTCCGGCGCGTCCTGCACGTAGTAGCGCTCGTTGGCGCGCTCGATCGCGGCGCGCAGCTCGGCGGCACGGGCAGCGAACGACGGGGTCGCAGCGGCGGGCGGCGACGACGGCGCGGCGGGCGGCGACGACGGCGCGGCGGGACGGCGGGGCATGGCTACGAGGATACCGGCGACCGTGAGCGAGGGGCACGCGCCAACCGTGGCGCCCATGACCGAGGAGCAGATCCGAGCCGCGACGATCGGTGATCCGACGGTCCACGACGGCCCCATGCGGGGGCCGTCCCGAGCATGGTTCGTGGCGTTCAGCAACCCAAGTGCTGCACGACTCGATTGTGTGGCCGGGGGACGATCGGGCAGCAACCGGGGCGCTGCCTGACGCCAGGCCGGGCTCGGGCGTACGGCGGGCACGGTGGCGCCGAGCACGGGAGTGCTAGACGCGCGCGCCCGAGGCGCTGACGCGCGGCCAGAGGCGCGGCCGCGGCTCTCGTCGCGGAACCCGGGCGGGTG
>DATHCS010000350.1:0-2143 GCA_035319405.1 Candidatus Dormiibacterota bacterium
GGCGAGAACGTCATCCGGGCGGCCGTTGAGAGGCTCTCCTCGAGGCCGACGTTATGTCGCGCCAACAGCTGGACCTGATGGCCCTCGCGCAGCAGCTCGACCTGCTGGCGCACGTAGCGATCCTCCCCGCCGGGCAGGCGATAGAAGCTGTGGGCGATGAGGAGTCGCACGCTCAGTCGTCTGCGTCGCGGGCCATCGCGGCCATCTTACGACGCCGCTCGGCCGCACCCGGGCAAGCCCGACGTCGCGGCGGCGTGAGGGCTGGGACGGTGCCGGGCGGTCAGCGGTTGGGCCGCGCGGCGGGTATCGTGCGCGGCGTGCCACAGTACGCGCGAACGTGACGTCGCCCAGCGAGGTCGGGGGGTCCCCCGCGCCTGCGCCACAGCCAGGCAGATCGAGCGTCCCAGACCGCCGTCTCTCGGGCACGATGGCCCGGCGTGCGGGCTGGGGCGTGGCCGACCAGGCCCTCTCCAGTCTGACCAACTTCGCGATCGGTTTCGTCGCCGCGCGCACCTACTCGCCGACCGACCTTGGGGCCTTTGCGCTCGTCTTCGCCGCGTACCTGATCTTCCTCAACGCGATGCGCCAGCTGGCGATCGAGCCGCTCCTCATCCGCTACTCGGGTACGGACCGCCAGCGCTGGCGCACGGCGACCCGCGATATGACCGGCCTGGCCGTCGTCTTCGGCCTGCTGGGCACGGCCATCTGCCTGGGCGCTGCACTGCTGCTGCGAGGCGACCTCGGAGCCGGCCTGGCCGCCCTCGCCCTTACCCTGCCTGGCCTGCTCCTGCAGGATGCCTGGCGCTTCGCCTTCTTCTCGATCGGCGAGGGCCACAAGGCGTTCCTCAACGACCTCCTGTGGGCGGTGGTCCTCTTCCCCTGCCTGGCCGTTGTGCTCGCCGTGCGCGAGGTGCAGCTGCCGGTCATCATCGCCATCTGGGGTGTCGCGGCGAACGTGGGGGCCCTCGCCGGGGTCGCCCAGGCGGGGCTTTGGCCAGCTCCCCGGCGGGCGGTCTCGTGGGTGCGGGAGCATCGCGACCTGGCGCCGGCGATGACCGCCGAGTCGCTCATCGGGATGCTCGGTGTGCAGGCCGCGCAGTTCGCCATCGCGACGGTCGCCGGACTGAGCACGGTCGGCTCGCTGCGGGCCGCGCAGCTGCTGCTGGGCCCGGTCTTCGTGCTGTTCCAGGGAGCCCAGCTCATCGCGGTGCCCGAGGGGGCGGCCCTGTACCAGCGCGGCCCACGCATCCTCTGGCGGGGCTGCCTTGCCTACGGTGGGACGTGGGCCGTGGCGGTTGTGCTCTACGGTGCCCTCGTCTATGCCATCCCGGAGCAGCTGGGCGAGTTCATCCTCAAGCAGAACTGGGCCGGCGCGCACGAGGTGCTGCCGACCATGACGATCGCATTCGTGATCGCATTCCTGTACAGCGCCGCCACGGTCGGCCTCCGCGTGCTTGCCGATGCGCGCGCCATCCTGCGCTACGGCATCGCAGCCTCGATCGCCCAGTTCTGCCTCAGCGTCGGTGGTGCCGCGCTGGGTGGGGCCCCGCTGAGCGCCCTCGGCAACGGCATCGGCAATCTGGCTGGCGCACTGCCCGCGTGGCGCCGGCTGTGGCTGCAGCTGCACCGCCCGACGAGCTGACGTCTCGGGCCGACCGCTCTCCCCGGCTTCCTCGCTCGCTACGTCGTTGCAACGGTCCGGGTGTTGCTGGTGGGCACCGCGGCAAGGCCTCTGGACCTTGACTTTGGTACCACCCCATGATGTGCTAACAGTCCTCGCCGGAGGCGGCGGGGAACCGCACTTATCGGGGTTGTTCATCGCGCCAGCAGCCACGTCGCCAGGGCAAGGGACGGGCCGATTCGCGGCCACCTCCGGCATGGCAAAGGGGGAAGCGCCGTGGGCCCCGCGAAGGGCCTGCGCGACCGGCTTCGCCGATCGCACGCAGGCCAGGCGGGAATCCACAGCGGAGGGGTCATGCTCGGTCACAGCGCTACCGTCGAGGATCGTCTAGACGCCACCGGCGTCGCCGGTCACGCCGCCCCCCGCGGTGTCGCCGCCCCCGCCCGGCGCGATCCCGCGATCCACCCGGCCGACGATGGACACCCCGTGCCGGTCCCCACGCCCGCGGTCCTCGACCGACTC
>DATHCS010000351.1:0-6197 GCA_035319405.1 Candidatus Dormiibacterota bacterium
CGGACCGCAGACCAACCTGGCCGTCGCGGTGCTCCGCGAGCCGGCCCTGCCCCTCCTGTTGCGGCGCCTCGTCTTCATGGGCGGTGCCTATCGCGTGCCCGGCAATACGGCACCTACCAGCGAGTGGAACATCGCCGTTGACCCCGACGCGGCGAAGGTGGTCCTCACCGCCTTTGGGGCGCCCGAGGTCCAGGCCGAGCGGGAGGAGCGGGGCCTGGCCCCGCGACCGCTGGCCCTGGGACTCGACGTCACCGAGCGGGCCAAGCTGACCCCGACGCACCTGCGCCGCCTTGAGGATCGGGCCGGGGCCACCCCCGAAACCAATCGCGTGCTCCACTTCATCGCCGACGCGCTGCGCTTCTACATGGAGTTCCACTCCCGCTTCGACCGCTTCTACGGCGCCTTCATCCACGATCCCCTGGCCATGGCGGCGGCGCTCGACCCGACGCTCGTGCGGAGCGAAGCGCTGGCCGTGGACGTCGAACTCGGCGGCACGCTCACGCTCGGCGAGACGGTGACCGACTGGCGGCGCCGCTGGGGCCGCCCGCCCAACCTCGACGTGGCGCTGGAGGCGGACGTGGACCGCTTCTTCGAGGGGTTCGTGGCACGGCTCGCGACGCTCGCCGCTGCGCACGGGTAGATCGGAGGCGTCGTCGAGGCGTCGCCCAGCAACCGCGGACTGGCGCCGCCCGAGCGGGCATGGCAAGCTGGGGGCCGGAGTGGAAGGGCAGCCGCGGTGGCGGACGCCCCGAGGCTGGCAGGAGGGAGTTGCCGGTGGACTGGCTCTCGCGGCAGTTCAGCACGCGCGTCATCGTGCTCATCCCGATCGCGATCGCCATCAACATCGTGCTCGGTGCCACCGTCCAGCAGGCCCTGAAGCTGCCGGTCTACCTGGACTCGATCGGGACGATCCTCGTCGGCGTGCTGGCCGGGCCGATCGCCGGGCTCATCACCGGCGTACTCGCCAACCTGATCTGGGGCTATCTGCTGCCGGCCCCCATCGGCACGACGACCATCGGCCCATTCGCGATCACGGCCGGCGTCATCGGGCTGCTCGCCGGCATCTGGGGCCAGCTCGGCCTCTTCCGGCCGCGGCGACAGGCAGCGGGCCGGTCGATCGCCGGTGCGATCGTCGCGGCCGTGCTCGTGATCGGCCTTGCGTTCTACACCTACAGCCGAGCCTATGCGAGTGCCACGGATTTCCAGAACAACACGGGCTTTGATCCCACGGTCATCGACCAGTCCCGCGTCTTCTTCTTACTGATCATGTTCGCGTTCGTGGCGCTGATCTCGTGGGCCCTGGTCTTGCGACGCGATGTGGGTGCCGTCTATGCGATCGGCGCGGGGCTCGTCACGGGCATCGCGGCGGCGCTGGTCTCGGCTCCCATCGCCGCGGTGGTCTTCGGGGGTGTCACCGGCAGCGGCACCGACCTGGTGGTCGCCGCCTTCCGCGCGGCGGGTGACTCGCTGATCGCTTCGACGCTCAAGCAGGGTCTGCTCAGCGATCCGCTCGACAAGATGATCACGTCGTTCGTGGTCTTCCTGATCGTGGGCAACTTGTCCACACGGGTCGTGGCCCGGTTCCCGAACGGAGACAAGCTCGTCCAGCTCGACGAGCCGGCGCCTGAGCTACCCGCGGCGTCGAGTCCGCTGCCGCCACACTGACGCACAGGCCGGGCGATGACGAGCGAGGCCCCGGCCGATGACCGTCACGGCATCCCTGCATTCGTCGTTCGCGTGCCCGCGGGCCCATACCGCTCGCTAAACCCCGTCACGAAGCTCGTGATCGCGCTGTCGGAGGTGATCCTCGCCTTCGCTATCGGCAGTTGGAGCGGACCCATCCTGGTCCTCGCCGTGGTGCTCGGATGCGCCGCAATTGCAGGGATCCTGCGCCCGCTCTGGGTGATCGCGGCGGTCACCCTGCCTGTCGTGGTCTCGATCCTGCTGGTCAACACGTTCCTCTACCCCGGGGCAAAGGACCCAATCATCACGGTCGGCCCCTTCGCGCCGACGTGGACCGGCCTGGCGTTCGGCGTCCAGGTGACCATTCGCCTTCTGGCGGCGTCGCTGGCGCTCGCTGTCGCCTACCTCACGACGCGCACGGATGACCTCCTGACGGAGCTCGAGCGCCGCGGTCTCGGCCGCCGCAGTACCTTCCTCATTGGTGCCGCCACTGAAACGGTGCCGAGGACCATCACCCGCGCCGGCGAGATCGTGGACTCGCAGCGGGCGCGAGGTCTCGATACCGAGGGTTCGTGGTGGAAGCGGGCCCGCGGGGTCCTTCCGTTGGCTGGGCCGGTCGTGTTCGGTGCCCTGACGGAGGTGGAGGAGCGCACGATGGCGCTCGAGTCCCGCGCGTTCTCGGCACCCGGGCGCCGCACGATGATCCGCCATCTGCCCGATTCGGGCGTGCAGCGGTGGTTCCGGCGCGCGCTCATCGCCGTGCTCGGCCTGATCGTGATCGGCCGAGTCCTTGGGGCGCTTGGCTGGGTGCCATGAGCCTGACGCTCACCGCGGTCGGGTACCGCTACGTAGGAACTAGCCGCCCGGCCCTGGCCGGCATCGACCTGACGCTCGCCCCGGGCGAGGTGGTGGGCGTCGTGGGCGCCAATGAGGCCGGCAAGTCGACGCTCTGTCTCGTTGCCGCGGGGCTCGCCCCGGCGACCATCGGCGGTCGCCTCGACGGCGCCGTCACCGTCGACGGGCTGCCGACCGCCCAGGCGCATCCCTACGAGCTGGCGCAGCGCTGCGGCGTCCTGTTCCAGAATCCCGTGACCCAGCTGTCCGGCACGGCGCCGACGGTGTGGGAGGAGGTCGCCTTCGGGCCGCGCAACCTCGCGCTGCCCCTCACCGAGGTCGTGGGCCGCGTCGACGACGCGCTGGCGGCCCTCGCCATCGCCGAGCTGGCCGAGCGCGACCCGGCGCGGCTTTCCGGCGGCCAGGCCCAGCTCGTCGCCCTGGCCAGCGTGCTGGCGCTTCGCCCCGCGTACCTCATCCTCGACGAGCCAACCAGCCAGCTCGATCCGCAGGGCACGCGGCTGGTGGGCGAGGCGCTCTCGCGGCTGGTCGCCGGCGGCGGGACGGGCGTGCTGCTGACGGAACACAAGACCGATCTCCTCTGGGGGCTGGCCGGCCGGGTCGTGGTGCTCGATGGCGGCCGCGCGGCCCTCTCGGGCGCGGCTCACGCCGTGCTGGCGGACGATCGCCTGGCGGCGTGGGGCGTCGAGCCTCCCGGTCGCGTCCGCCTGGCTCGCACGGCGGAGGCGGCGGGAGTAGCCCTGCCGGAGCTGGCCGCGTGAACGGCATCGCGCTGGCAACGGCCGGCCTCGGGTACGTCTACGGGGATGGCACGCGGGCGCTCGAGGCGGTAGACCTGAGGGTCGCCGCAGGAGAGCACCTGGCCATCATCGGTCAGAACGGCTCCGGCAAGTCCACCCTGGTGCGACACTTCAACGGCCTGTTGCGGCCGACCGAGGGCGAGGTGCTCGTGGACGGCATGCCCGCCCGGCAGCACCACGTGGCCGAGCTGGCGCGGTTGGTCGGGCTTGCCTTCCAGAACCCCGACCGCCAGATCTTCGCCGGCCGGGTCAGGACCGAGGTCGCGTTCGGGGCGCGAAACGTCGGCGCCTCCTCCGCCGAGCTCGAAGTCCGGGTGCGCGAGGCGCTCACCGCGGTCGGCCTCCAGGGCAGCGAGGACGTCAACCCCTACGACCTGGGCTACTCGCGTCGCAAGCTCCTCTCGCTGGCCTCGATCCTCGCCATGCGCACGCCTGCCGTGATCCTCGATGAACCGACGACCGGCCAGGACGCCCGCGGTGTCGCCCGTGTGGGCGACCTGATCCGTGCGCTCGGCGAGGCCGGCCGCACCGTGATCGCCATCAGCCACGACATGCGATTCGTGGCGGAGACCTTCCCGCGCCTGGTCGTGATGCGGGCGGGCGCGGTCGTGCTGGACGGCCCGCCCGCCGAGGTCTTCGGCGAGCCGAATTGGGCCACCCTGGCCTCAACGTTCCTGGAGCCACCTCTGTCGGCCCGGGTCGCGGCCCGGCTCGGGCTCGCCGGAGTGGCGACCGAGGCAGACCTAATCTCCGCCGTGACGCGTCGGGCGAGGGAATCGGAGGGCGCACTGCCGGAGGGGGCGTAGAATCGCGCCCCAACCGCGCCGAGGAGCGTGGTGGGAGACACGGGCAGGCCAGCCAGACATGTCGGCGACCGACCGGTCGCTTCCCGCCGCCTTCCGCCCCGACCTCGAGGGCTTGCGGGGGCTTGCCGTGCTGCTGGTGCTGCTGTTCCACGCCGACGTGCCCGGCCTGGGTGGCGGGTTCGTGGGGGTGGACGTCTTCTTCGTCCTCTCCGGGTTCCTCATCACGGGGCTCCTGCTTCGCGAGCGGGAGGGCAGCGGCCGCATCGATCTGGGCGCGTTCTACGCACGCCGCGCGCGGCGGATCCTGCCGGCGGCGGCCGTGGTCATCGTGGCGACCCTGGCCGCGTGCTGGGTGATCCTCGCGCCACTCGACCTGCCGCGGGTCGCCGGCGATGCCGCCGCGGCGGCGCTGTCGGTCGGCAACATCCGCTTCGCGGCCGGCGCCATGGACTACTTCGCGGCGGACAACGCGCCGTCGCCGTTGCTGCACTACTGGTCGCTCGGCGTTGAAGAGCAGTTCTACCTGCTCTGGCCGGTGCTGCTCATCGTGGCCACGCGCCTGCCACGACCACGGCTGGGAGCGGCGCTGGCGCTGCTGGCTGTGGTGGCGGCCTCGTATGCCGCCGCCTGGTACCTGACCGACCAGGCCGAGCCCTGGGCTTTCTACTCGCTGCCCACCCGGGCATGGCAGCTCGCCCTCGGCGGGTTGCTGGCGGTGACCGTGGCGTGGCAGGCGCGCCTGCCGGCGCGGCTCGTGGTGGTGGCCGGGTGGCTCGGCCTGACCTGCATCCTCGTGGCGGCCGTCACGCTCGACGCGACGATCACGCCGTACCCGGGCCTGGCGGCCCTCCTGCCGACCCTGGGCACGGTGGCCCTCATCCTGGCCGGGACGCAGCGGTGGTCGCCCGCCATGGTGCTCGCCGAGCGACCGATGCGCTGGCTGGGGCGCATCTCGTATTCGCTCTACCTGGTGCACTGGCCGGTCCTGGTGCTGCCTGCCGCCTTGCTCCTGCCGGGCGACGAGCTGTCTCTCCCCGCTCGCCTGGCCCTGGCCGGGCTCGCGGTGGCGCTCGGCGCGGCGTGCTATCGCTGGGTGGAGGCACCCTTCCACCAGGGCGCGCGCCTGCGGCTGGCCCCGCGCCGCACGCTCGCGCTGGCGGCCACGGCGATCGCCACCGTGCTCGTTTTCGCCGGCTACGTCGACCAGGATGCGACCCGTGTCCTGGCGGGTGAGTCGTCGATGGCCGTCAGTGCCGACGGTGGGGCGGCCGAGGACCTGCCTCCAGCCGGCGTCGGTGCAGCCTCCGGGTCGCTTCCGGTCTCCTCGGCCGGGGACAGCTCGGGCGACGGGGCGCTCCCGGGCGGGCTCGATAACGGTGAGGATCAGGCCCTCACGGGCGACGCGACGCCTGGCGCCTCGGCCACGGGCACGCCGAGCCCGACCGCGCCGCCGCTGGTCGCGCCTAAGGGTCCCGTGCCGCTGCCCCGCAACGTCCAGCCGTCGCTCTTCACCGCGGCCAACGACTGGGAGGCGCTCCTCGGCGACGGCTGTCTGCTGCAGGAGTACGGGATCCAGCCTCCCGACTGCGTCTTCGGCGCGAAGCACGGGCAGGTCACCGTCGCCCTGGTGGGCGATTCGCATGCCTCGCAATGGTTCCCCGCCCTGCAGCGCATCGCGGTGGCGCGCGGCTGGCGACTCATCCCCTTCGTGAAGCTCTCGTGCCGCTTCCTCGACCTCCCCGAGTACAACACGATCCTCAAGCGGGAGTACACCGAATGCGAGGCCTGGCGCCCGGTGGTCGTGCGCCAGCTGCAGGCGCTCAAGCCCGACCTGACCATCGTGGCTGCGGCGGGCGGCATGGCCACCATGTCGACCAAGGACGACGATCCGCGGGTGCAGGGCGCCGCGATGGCGCGCCTGCTCAAGCAGATCCCCAGCCGGATCGTGATCCTGGCCGACACGCCGGTGGCGCGCAAGGACGTGCTGGATTGCCTGTCCCGCCACACCCCGGACGTCACCCAGTGCGCCACCTCGCGTGCGGCCGCCTACACC
>DATHCS010000352.1:0-3316 GCA_035319405.1 Candidatus Dormiibacterota bacterium
GCCGTGATCGACGAGCAGCATCGCTTCGGCGTCGCGCAGCGCGAGGCCCTCTCCGCGAAGGGCCGCGCCCCGCACGTGCTGCTGATGACCGCCACCCCGATCCCCCGCACGCTGGGCCAGGTCTTCCATGCCGACCTCGACGTTTCCGACCTGCGCACGCCGCCTGCGGGACGGTTGCCCATCACCACGGGCGTGCGCACCTCGGCGCAGCTCATGCAGGCGGGCGACCAGCCTGGCCTCGGCACGTGGCCGCTGGTGGCGCGCGAGACGGCGGCCGGCCATCGGGCCTTCGTGATCGTGCCGCTGGTCGAGGACGATGAGCGCGAGGCGGCCCGCTCGGTCGATGCCGCGGCAGCCCTGCTCGAGGCGCAGCTACCGCTGGCGGCGCGCGCGGCCGGCCTGCCGCCACGCCCGCTGCGTCTCGGCCGCGTGCATGGCCAGCTGAAGGCCCTCGACCGCGACGCGGTGATGGAGCGCTTCCGCTCGGGCGAGCTGGAGGTCCTGGTGGGCACGACGGTCCTCGAGGTCGGCGTGGACGTGCCGGAGGCGACGGTGATGGTGATCCTCGACGCGGACCGCTTCGGCGTCGCCCAGTTGCACCAGCTCCGTGGCCGCGTCGGCCGCGGAGGGGCGCGCTCCTACTGCATCCTCGTCTCCGACAGCGAGGATCCGCTCGCCCAGGCGCGACTGGCGGTCGTGGCCGAGACCCAGGACGGCTTCGTGCTCGCGGAGCGCGATCTGGAGCTGCGCAGCGAGGGGGAGCTGCTGGGCCTGGCCCAGAGCGGCCTGCCGCCCTTGCGGGTGGCGCGACTGCAGGATCCGCGCGATCGGGCTCGCTCCCTGCGGGCGAGGGCCATCGCGGAGCGCCTCGTGGGGTCCGACGGCGGGCTGCTGCCGGGCCACGACGAGCTCGCTGCGGAGCTCTCGCGCGGGTGGCTGGCCCGGGTGGGCGCGGGTGAGGTCCTGGCGGAGGGCGAAGCTGGCGCGGGCGAGGGCCCCCCTGAGGAGGCCACGAGCGAGGATGGCTGACGCCGGGCGAGTGGTCGCCGGAACCGCCAAGGGCATGCGGCTGGAGGCGGCCGGCCCCGGGACGCGGGCGTTGACGGAGCGCGTCAAGGAGGCCCTCTTCGCCATCCTCGAGGCGGGCGGGCTGGGGCCCTGGCCGACCCCGTTCCTCGACCTCTTCGCCGGCAGCGGCCCGGGCGGCATCGAGGCCCTCAGCCGCGGCGCACCCAGGGCGACCTTCGTGGAGCGGGACCGGAGGGCGCTGCGGGCCGCGGCAGCCAACCTGCAGCGCTGCGGCCTGGCCGAGCGGGCGCTCGTCGTCGGCGCGGAGGTGATCCGCTTCCTCGAGGGCGATCCGGCCGCGGCCGGTGGCCCCTTCGGAGCGGTGCTGCTCGATCCGCCCTACGGCGACGCTACACTGGAGCCGTCGCTGGCGCGGCTGGCCGATGCCGCACAGGGCTGGCTGCTGGAGGACGCGGTGGTGGTCGCCAAGCACTTCTGGCGCGACCGGCCGCGACTCGTGCCGCCCACGCTTCGTCCGGCGCGCGAGCGCCGCTTCGGGGAGACGATGCTCAGCTTCTACCGCCGGGTGGCCTGATGGCGCGCGCCCTCTATCCGGGCTCCTTCGATCCCATCACCTATGGGCACCTGGACGTGATCGGCCGAGCGGCGCGGGTCTTCGACGAGATCGTCGTCGGCGTGCTCGTGAACCCCCGCAAGTCGCCGCTCTTCGCCGAGTCGGAGCGCCTGGCCGCCATCCGCGAGGCCGTGGCCGAGGAGCTGCCCGAGGCCGCCGCACGCGTGCAGGTCGTGGCGTTCGACGGCCTGACGGTCGAGTTCGCACGGGCCAGGGGAGCGGCGTTCGTGGTACGCGGCCTGCGGGCGGTGAGCGACTTCGAGTTCGAGCTGCAGCTCGCCCACACCAATCGCAAATTGGCCCCGGACGTGGACACGGTCTTCTTCATGACCGCGCTCGAGCACGCCTACCTGAGCTCGACCCTGGTCAAGGAGATCGCGGCGTTCGGGGGGGACGTGGGGGCCATGGTGCCGGACGCCGTGGCGCGACGGCTGGGCGCGCTGCGGGACGTGGGCTAGAATGACCGCCAGTCAGGCTGAGGAGGCCCCTCCCATCGATATCATGTTCCTCGTCGAGCGCATCAACGCGCTCCTCGAGAATGGCCGCCGGCTTCCGCTCTCGAACAACGTCGTCGTCGACCAGTCGGTCGCGCTCGACCTCGTCGAGCAGCTGCGCCTGGCCGTCCCCGAGGAGGTCAAGCAGGCGCGCCGGATCACCGAGGAGTCGGATCGCATCCTCGAGCGAGCGCAGGAAGAGGCGGACCGCATCATCGCGCGGGCCCAGGAACAGGCCGCCTTCCTGATCGAGGAGCGTGAGCTCACTCGTGCCGCCGAGGAGCGCAGCCTCCAGATCGTCGAGGAAGGCCATGTGCAGGCCGACGAGATCCGGCGCGGCGCTGACGAGTACGCGGCCGGCGTGCTGATCCGCCTCGAGGGCGAGGTGGTGAAGGTCCTGCAGAGCATCAAGCGCGGCATCGCCCTGCTCGACGAGCGGGCACCGGCCGCGCTGCCCGAGGCCGAGGAGGCCCTGCCGGAGCCGGAGCCGGCGGCCTCGCATGCTCAGCTATAACGTCGCGGGCCTGCTGCGCGCGACGCCCGGCACGGTCCGCAGGTATCCTGTCCACGCCGCGAACCTCGAGATCGCGGCTGACCTGCGCCTGGCGGCGCCGATCGACGGTGAGGTTCGCCTCTCGCGCACCGGGCGCAGCATCCTGGCCCGGGCCGAGCTGCGGACCGCCCTCGAGGAGCGCTGCAGCCGCTGCCTGGTGCCCGTGACGGCGCCGGTCACGGTCCTGGTCGACGAAGAGGCGCTGCCCTCGATCGACCTGCTGACCGGCCAGCCGCTCGACACCTCCGCCGAGCCGGAGGCGCTGCGCCTGGACGAGCATCATGAACTCGACCTGACCGAGTCCGTGCGGGCCGCGGTGGCCCTCGCGGAGCCGATCCGGCCGCTTTGCCGGCCCGACTGCCGCGGCCTCTGCGAGGTCTGCGGCGCGGATCTCAACCGCGAGCCCGGTCACGGCCACGACGAGCACGACATCGACCCCCGCCTGGCGGTCCTCAGCGAATGGCGCCCCGGCGGAGACACGGCCTGACGGCCGGACCAAGGAAGGAAGACCGATGGGTGTCCCCAAGCGACGCGTCTCCCATGCCCGGCAGGGTGACCGCCGCTCGCATCACGCGCTGGCCCTGCCCGACCTCGAGCCGTGCCCGCACTGCCGCGAGATGAAGCGCA
>DATHCS010000353.1:0-2005 GCA_035319405.1 Candidatus Dormiibacterota bacterium
GAGCCGGGTGATGGGATCGATCGTCAGCTGCGTCATCGCGCCGCCCCCTCCTCGGTCGCCGCCGGAGCGCCAACGGCCGCCGCCGCTGCTGTGCGCCGGCTCCCGTGGAGCAGCGATCGGGCCAGCCCGAAGCGGTAGAACTGGCCCACCGGGTCGGGAATGCCTTCGAAGACGCGCTCGATCTCCTCGGGCTCGCGTGCGTCCACCACGGATGCGTAGGCGGACATGAGCCGCGCCCCGTAGTCGACGACCCCCTCGCTCGGGCCGTAGCACCCGATGCAGGGAGCCCCGGCGGCCGGGCAGAGCGCCCCACAGCCGTCGCGGGTGGCCGGGCCGTTGCAGGGAATGCCCTGCTCGAGCAGGCAGAGCTGCGGATCGAGCGAGGCGACCTCCTGGATGCGGCGGAAGGCGGCGATGTGCTTGACGTTCCGGTCGCGACGGCACTCGTCGCAGACGGTCGAGCGACCGGCCCCGATCACGGAGCCGCGCGGCGGAAGCTCCGTCTGCCCGTCCAGTGCTCCGATGAGGACGCCCAGCACCTCGGCGATGCGCGCCGACTCGGGCGGGCACCCGGGCATGAAGTAGTCGACCGGCACGATGTCGGCCAGCGTGCGGAGTCGTTCGCTGAACGTCGGGAGGTGCAGCGGTCCCTCGGGGGCCTGCCACTCGGACAGGGGCCGCAGCCCCTCGGGATTGTCGCTGCAGGGGCTGGCGTACGAGGCGGCGAAGATCTCCTCGACCGTGCTCAGGTTGGCCAGGCCCGGGATGCATCCCTCGCAGGCGCACGAGCCGAACGCGACCAGCAGGCGCGACTTGCGCCGCAGGAGCCGGGCCAGCGCCTCGTTCTCGTCGCTGCGGATCCCGCCCGAGAACAGCGTCACGTCGATGCTGCCGTCGGGCATCGCCTCGACGTCGGCGTACTTGGCGTCCATGGCCGCCGGCCAGAAGACGACCTCGAAGTGCTCGTCGAGGTCGAGGATCGCCTCGTGCACGTTGAGCACGGCGATGTCGCAGCCGCCACACGAGGCGGCCCAGTACATGGCGAAGCGATGCTTGCGGCTCATGGCGTGCCGTCCCACTCGAGCGGCCCTAGCGCGCGGACCTCGTTCACGACACGCGTGATCTCGCGCGCCAACCGGTCGCCCTCCGCGGCGCTGGCCCACACGAGTTGCAGCCGCTGCGGCTCGATGCCCATGGCCTCGATCACCCGGCGCAGCAGCAGGAAGCGACGCAGGCCCTTGAAGTTCTGCTCGCGGTAGTGGCAGTCCCCCGGCCAGCAGCCCGTGACCAGCACGGCGTCGGCGCCGGACGCGAACGCCTTGAGCACGAACGTCGGGTCCAGGCGACCGGCGCACATGAGGCGGATCAGGCGCACGTTGGGCGGGTACTTCAGGCGGGCGGTGCCGGCGAGGTCCGCCGCGCGGTAGCTGCACCAGTTGCAAGTGAAGCCGATGATGACCGGCTCGAAGGGGCTCGCGGCCGGCGACGGCTCGGCCGCAACGGGGGTGGCCTCCTGGACCTGGGGCTCGGCCACGGCGGTCATGCGCCTACCTCCACGAGCGACGTCGGTGGCGCCGTGGCCCGGTCAAGCAGCAGGCCCTCGATCTGGTCGAGGATCTGACGGTCGCTGAAGCCCGTGCCGCTCATGGCGCCGGCCGGACAGGCCGCGACACAGGTGCCGCAGCCCTGGCAGAGGGCCGGGTTGACCTCGCTCACGGCGCGATCCTCGTGGTAGACGATCGCGCTGTAGGGGCAGAGGTCGTTGCAGATGCGGCAGCCGGAGCAGCGTGCCTCGTCGACCGTGGCGCGGATCGGCTCGAGCGCGAGCTCACCCTGCTGGATGCGGCCGAGGATGCGGGCGGCCGCGGCAGCCCCGCTGGCCACGCTGGCGGGGATGTCCCGCGGGCCGAGCGCACAGCCGGCGGCGAAGACGCCCTCGGTCATCGTGGCCACGGGATCGAGCTTGGGATGGCGCTCGATGACCCAACCGTCGGAGCTGCAGCTG
>DATHCS010000354.1:0-2605 GCA_035319405.1 Candidatus Dormiibacterota bacterium
TGGTGGTGACCCGCTCCTCCCGACCGCGGGTGCGCCTGAGCGAGGTGCGGGGCGCGTGAGGGGGTGCTCCCGAGCTTGGCGGGTAAGTTTCTAGATATATAGACCCAGTGCATCGCACCAACGGAGGACCACTGCAGCGGAGATCGAATCTCATCAGCCAGGCAAGCCCGGAAGAAAGGATGAGCCCAGGGTGAGCGTGCTGGCGGTGACCAACCAGAAGGGCGGGGTGGGGAAGACGACCACCGTGGCCAACCTCGGCGCCGCGCTGGCCGACGGCGGGGCGCGCGTGTTGCTCGTCGACCTGGATCCCCAGTGCAGCCTGACCCTCTCCTTCGGCCTGCGCCCGTCCGAGGTGGCGCGCTCGAGCTGCGAGCTCCTGGCCGACCCGGACGCCGACCCCCGCGAGGCGATCGCCGCCCTGGACGGGCCGGAGGGGCGGCTCGACCTGGTGGCGGCCAGCCGGCGGCTGGGCGACCTGGAGCCGCGCCTGGCCCAGGCCACGGCCAAGGAGCTCTACCTGCGCGAGGCGTTGGGGCCGGTGGCCGGCGAGTACGACGTGGTCCTGGTGGACACGCCGCCCAACCTGGGCGTCCTGACCATCAACGCGCTCGCGGCGGCCGCCGGGGTGCTGGTGCCCCTGCAGCCGGAGTTCCTGCCGCTGCAGGGCTTGGGCGACCTCGGGGCGACCATCGCGCTGCTGCGCCGCTACCGCATCAACCCCGAGCTGGCCATCAGCGGGGTGATCGCCACCATGGCCACGCGCCGCCTGGTGCTCGAGCGCGAGGTGCTGGAGGCCGCCGCCGCCCTGGATGTGCCGCTCATGAGCACGCGTATCCCGCGCAGCGTGCGCTTCGCCGAGGCCCCGGCCCACGGGCGGCCGCTGGTGCGCTGGCTGCCGGCCCACCCCGGGGCGGCGGCCTACCGACGACTCGCCGAGGAGGTGCAGGGTGTCCGGCTCGCCGCCTGAGCGCCCGCGCAGCCGACGCCGGGCGCCCATCCGCCTGGCCGACGCGCCGCTGGCCGACTACCGGCCGGAGTCCGAGACGCCGGCCTCCGAGCCGGAGGCGCCGGCTGCCCGCGCGCCGCGCCGGCGGAGCGCGCCGGCGCGGGCCCGCGCGGCGGATCCGCGCACCGAGCCGCTGCCGCTGGCCCGCGAGGGCACGCAGTCGGTCAACTTCCACATCCCGCGCTCCCTGGACCGCGCCCTCGGGCGGCTCAAGTACGAGCTCGAGGCCGAGTACGGCGTGCGCACCTCCAAGACGGCGCTCACCGCGGCCGCGCTGTACGCCCTGCCGCGCGAGCCGCTGGCCGCCCTGGCCTGGCTGCGGGCCTACGAGTCGGCCGTCCTGCCGCTCGAGGACGAGGCAACGCCGGGGTAGGGCCCGGCCCCGAAGACGCGAGCGGCCGGACCCCGGAGGGTCCGGCCGACGCGAGCGGTACCGCGTGAAGCTCGGGGGCTAGACGCCCGGGGGCTTCGGGAAGCGGTGGCGCATCGTGTACTGGTACGGCGTGGCGAAGAGCAGGTCGCCGATGTCCTCGGGCGTCCGCTCGATCGTCTGCGTCCAGATGGTGTCCGCGCCCGGGATGATCAGGTCGAAGTTGAAGCTCATCAGGCCGATGAGCTCCTTGACCGGCATCATCGCGCCCAGGTTGTCGAACGGCGTGGCCTGGAGGGCCCAGGTCCGGATCGCGTTCGCCGAGGCGGTGCGGATGGACTCCGGCTTGAGCTGGAACCGGTGCTGCCCCTCGGTCTCCGGGCGGCCCATCGCCGCGGCGGTGGCCTTGGTGACCTCGGACGGCAGGTAGGTCAGGTCCCACTTGGTGGTGACCAGGCTCGGGTCGGTGATCAGCCGGAGGTTCATGCGCCCGTACTTCGGGTCGCCGTAGAACTTCGGCTTGGCCGGGAGCTCGGCGTCGTCGTAGCGGCCGGTGGCCGTGTGGATCAGGTAGCCGCGACGCTCCAACGTGAAGTTGAAGTAGTCGTTGCCGAACCCACCGTAGCCGTCGTCCTCCTTGCCACCGTGCTCCTGGGTGATGATGTAGGCGATCTTCTTCGGGAAGCCGAAGGGCTCACGGCCGGCGAAGACGGCGGCGTCCTGCGTCAGGTACATGTAGGGGTAGTACCCGGCGTAGTACGTGTTGCCGTCCTGGCCCTTGCACGACGCCGAGACGGTGACGCCCATCTCGCCGTAGGGGCCGAGGCCGGTGTGCAGGTGGTCGACGTACCAGAACTCGACGACGTCGTCCTCGAGATCGAGGCACTTGGGCAGGACCGTGCGCAGGTCCGACTCGGCGGCCCGGTAGAAGAAGGCGAACCAGCGCGAGTTCACGTAGGTGAGCGGGACGATGTCGTAGTCGTAGAGCGGGTCCGCCACACCCTGGGAGATGATGTCCCGCTTGTCGCGGTCGAGCGCCAGCGGCGGCTCGTCCCCCGAGTCGATCCACGGGACGCTGGCGACGTTCAGCTCGGCCATACCTCGCCTCCTCGACGGATGGGCCACGGGTCGGTGCGCCGGGCGACGGGCTTGACTTGGCCTCGCGGGCGGTGCATGAATCCGCGGCGGGATCGGCCGAGCGACGCTATCCCCGCCACCGTTAAGCGGCC